>JAUYMZ010000032.1 GCA_030699355.1 Bacteroidota bacterium
AAGCAACAACCCCAAAGCCTGCTGGGATGGCTACGCACCAAACGGACAAAAAGCTTCAGAAGGAACTTATTTCTATGTATTATCTGGCAAAAGTACTTGCCACCAAAACGTGCAACTACACGGAACAATTTCGCTGATAAGGTGATGGTTTCGCAGCAAATAGGCTGCATTTGTTTGTTAACCGTGCCCTGCCCTGTTACGCGATTAATCGCGTCTCTGCAACATTAAGGGCGCGAAAAGCGCAAAAAACAGGCTTATATTACCTTCAGTTTGAATTAGCAAACAAAGACGTAAAAACCATCAAAATTTTTAAACAATAATTTTTTTTACAATTGGGGTTTGGGTATTACTGCTCAAACCCCTAAATTAGCCATTGTTAAAGATATGCGCAGCCTAGTATGCTATATTATTTTCTGCTTTTTCTCAATAAGTGCAAATGCACAAGAGGTAAAAAATGCTTGGGCCTATGGTGGCTATGGAAATGAGTATGCTACTCAAAACTGCATAGACCATCTTGGAAACAGGTATACATCTATCGCTTTTAATGAACATAATTTTATAATAGATAGTTTAGGCAGCCCAATAATTATTACAAGAAATCCAAATGCAGGCCAAGGAAACTTTACAATCGCAATAGTAAAATTTAACCCCAATGGAGATTATTTGCACCATATAAAATTGAATACCTCAAGCGGTAATTCAAACAATAGTTCAATGGTTAATTTGAACTTGAATATTACATCAACAAATGACTTAATCATAAACTACCGCTTTAGAGCAAATGACTCAGCTAATTTAATAGACTCAAAAGGAGTATTGTTTAAAAAAGTAAGAGCAAACACCCCTAGAGTGCACCCGCAAGCCAGTAAATATTTTGCGCATTTTATATGCAAGGTAAATCCAAATGGTCAATTTTTATGGGTAAATACCATTGCCAATGAAGGAAATTGGAAAAATCTTCCAGTAAGGCCAACTTTTGGGAGTACTATAACAAATTTAACTATTACCAATAATGACAACTTGAAAATTGTTATAGATAATGATAGATTACCGACAGATTCAAGCAATGACACATTAACCGTAACAAATACAATTGGATTAAAATCTCAAATTATTATAAATTCAAAATGTGTATTAATTAATTTCAACTCTAATGGAACACTTCTATCTCAATTTGAAATTTTAAAAGGGCGAATTGAAAAAAATAAATTAGATACCATGATAAGGTTTGATTACTTTATTCAAACAGATGGAGTAAACACTTATAACCTATTTGCCGTGTATGTAAATGAACCAGATACATTCATTTGTAATACTCCAATTCCATTAAAAATAGGGTATAATTTTCTCCTATTTAAGTTAGATTCTGCTTATAATATTATCTGGGGCAGGGCTATTGCCAACACACAGCGAATAACTGGAACTTCAATCCTTAGGGCAAAAGTATGCTTTGATAACAAAAAGAAAGAGTTAATAGTTGGATTAAATTTTGTTTCAGTAAATTTTGAATTAAATGACACGAATGTACAAATGGTTCAAAACACAAATGCTTGGCAAGTTTACTACAGTAGAATTAACTCTGATGGTGTAATAACATACAGTAATTTAATGGTTGGGAGCGCATGGGGAGATTTTTTAAGTCGTTTTATATATAACCCAATATTTAACCAATTGTATGCTATAGTGCTGGCGAGTGCTCCAGGTAACAACACATTTAAAATTGGCAATGATTTTTTTTCAACTACTGAAAATGGCGAATTGTTGCTAACATTTGATAGTCTCAACAAAATAATTGCTCTAAAGCAATTATCCGATAAAACCTCAAGATTAATAGGCATTTGGGGCGAAAAAGTTATAGACCCAGCAGGCAACTTATACCTTGCAGGTTATTTCACGGATTCAAGCGCTCAATTCGATTGTAAAAAAATATATGCAAGCGAATTCAATGGTACAAATGCTGAAGCTATGGTTATAAAACTTGGACCACTAAAACCAATATATTTGCAGGCGTGCAAAGGGGTAAATTCGCCCAGTGGCAAATATTATTGGGATAGCAGCGGGTATTATTTTGACACTTTAACCAATACCTTGGGATGCGATAGTTTTATTACCGCTTATGTTAGGATAGTAGAAAATAAATCTAGAATCGACTCAACTGTTTGCCAAGGTATTCAATCCATAAGCGGCAAATACTTTTGGGATAGCAGCGGAACCTACCTAGATACCATTCCTAATAGTTTTAACTGTGATAGTGTAATTACCATAAATTTAAAAATACTACCCAGATACTTTTCTATTGATACCGCTGTAAATGTTTTTTACACCTCTCCTAGCGCCAGATATACCTGGGATATTAGTGGCATTTATAGCGATACACTACAAAATACATTGGGATGCGATAGCATTTTGCTCATCAACTTACGCGTTTTACAAAGCTATGGAAGCATAGATACCAGTGTTTGCTTTGCGTATACATCACCTAGTTTAAAATATCTTTACACGCAAAGTGGATTTTGTAGAGATACCATTCCAAATGCCTTTGGGGCTGATAGTATCATAAGTATTTCGGTTAAAATTCTTCAATCATATTCTACCCTCGATACCAGCAATTGCGGTCCTATAAACAGTTTAAGTGGCAAATACCTGTATACGCAAAGCGGACAATATGTAGATACCATTCCCAACAGCTTGTTTTGCGATAGCCTTGTTACCATTAAATACACCCGCACGCCAACTAAAGATACCATTTATATTAGTTCCTGCACGCCGTATGCAGGGGTGAGCGGAAAGCTTGCTGTGTTTTCGGATGGCTTGTACCTAGATACACTTTCCGCTTCTTTGGGATGCGATAGTGTGTTGTATATCTTCTTTACCTCGTTAAATACCAGCAGTACTATTCAAATAAAATCCTGCGATAGTGTGGTTTCGCCCAGTAAAAAATATGTTTTTAGGCAGAGCGGCTTGTACCAAGATACCCTCAAAAATCAATTTAATTGCGATAGTATTATTACCATCCAATTGAGCGTGGAGCCCTTGAATATTGCGGTATCTAAATCAAATAATATTACCTGCGATTCTCCTTTTGCCCAGCTTGAAGTTACTGGCGGTACTATTTTTAAATGGTGGCCAGAAACAGGCTTAAACAATCACCAAATTTTTAATCCAATTGCCAATCCAGAAAACAATATTTGGTATTATGTTTTGGTTCGAACCGAAATAGGCTGCGAGGCTAGCGATAGCATTGAGCTTTTGGTAAACAAAGACCCCGAAGAGCAAGAAATTGCCAATGTGTTTACCCCCAACAACGATGGCATAAACGATTGCTTCCCCATTGAAGGCATTGCCAAATTTGTAGAAGTAGAAATTGAAATCTTTAACCGCTGGGGCGCCACCCTATTTAAAAGCAACAACCCCAAAGCCTGCTGGGATGGCTACGCACCAAACGGACAAAAAGCTTCAGAAGGAACTTATTTCTATGTATTATCTGGCAAAAGTACTTGCCACCAAAACGTGCAACTACACGGAACAATTTCGCTGATAAG
>JAUYMZ010000037.1 GCA_030699355.1 Bacteroidota bacterium
ACCCCGCTTATGGTTGTTTTAGTTTGTGCAATTGCTTGATGCGTTATGGGTTCAAACAGAAACACACAAAGGAAACTGGCAAGTAGAATAGCATGTTTTTTCATAAGTTAAATTTTTTTAAAGCATCATAAATTTTGCTCAATGGCAAACCCATTATATTATAGTAGCAGCCTTCAATTTTTTCAACTGCTGTATAGCCAAACCAGTCTTGTATGCCATAACTACCTGCTTTATCTAAAGGCTGGTAATTTTTTATATAGTGCCAAATTTCTTCGTTGCTAAGGTTTTTGCAAGTTACTAAACTTTCTTCGCTAAAACTTATTTCTTGGCTTGTACTTTTTAAACAAACACCGGTGTAAACAGAATGGGTTCTGCCACAAATTTGTTTCAACATGCCAAATGCTTCCTCTTCAGTATTGGGTTTATTTAAGACCGTTTTATCTATATAAACCAAGGTGTCTGCCGTAAGCAAAACTTCATCATCGGCAAGAACATCTGGATAGTGAGCTGCTTTTTTAAGGGCTAATTTGCGTGCAATTTCTGAGGGTGAATCAGTGGCATCAAAATTTTCTTCTACCTCATAACTTACTACCTTACATGGAATAGATAAACCAGCAATTAAGGATTGTCGGCGCGGAGATTTTGAGGCTAATATTAGTGTTAAATTCTTCATTAATTATTGGTATCAATCCAAACAAATTGGCCGCCACTAAATCTAAAAATATCTTTTTCTACCACAAACTCATCGCCTTCTTTTAATTTTTTCATATCTATATCATGGCTACTGGTATGGATAGAGCCTTTGGTTTGATAAGCAATTTTTAAGTATTGGTCGTTTATTCCTTTATTGGTTCCGCACATGATAATGCGAACGGGTTTTCTAATTCGGCGCAATAAACTCATGTCTCTAACCGGACTATCATCTGCAATTAAAATAATATCACCGTGGTCTCTATAAGTTACCATGGCACTGCTAATGGCTTCTAAATCATTTTCAATTTCGTCTCCGCCTTCTCCTTTTTTGCGCACATCTTCAATGTCTTTTTTCATTTTACGAAAATCTTTGGCTTCAAAAGGATGTACGCCTCCTGTTTTTCCAATTACCTTTTTATTATCGGGTAAATTATCTCCATCGTTAAATAGAATATAGTATTTAACCCTGCCGTCTTCGTAGGTTTGTTTATACCAAACCAATAACTGACCAATATATGGAAACATACTGCCTGTTAGGTCTACCACAAGCATCATTTTTTTCCATTCGGTATTTCTTCTAAATATTTTAAAAATGGTAGAATCTTTTATTTTGTATTCACCATTTATAAATTTATCAAATTTAAGGGTGGTTTCTTTGCTTGGACTTTCGAAGGTAACATTTCCTTTTTTATCGAAGTGGGCATATGTTCCGGTCAGTTCCCCTTTCACAAAATTGGCTTCTGTAGTAACCAATCCATTTATATCAAAATTTCTTTCATATCCAGCTTTTAAGCCTTTGCTATAAAATTCTTCTAACTTGGTATTGCAATTCGAATAAAACATAACTCGGGGGCCATCTAAAACTCCCTTATGGTAGGTATTGCTATATTCTAAGCAATCTTGGTTATCATAGTAACTTATCTCTAAGCCTTCTTTTTCGCCATTTTCATAAAACACCTCGTATTTAAGGTCGCCATTGGGCCAAAAGTATCGCCAAAAACCTTCTTTTTTACCGTTGGCATGGGTAAAATTTATCGTATCACCATCGGCTATGGTAAATGTTTGTCCAAAACTTAATTGGCAAAAGGAAATTAAAAAAAGGGAAAACCAATATTTCATTGGTTCAAATATAATAGAAACTGCGGTTTGAACCCAAAATTATAGCTTGATTTCTTATACTTTTTTCCACTCGTTGCTGCTAAAATCAAATTGCTTGATAATTCGAGCTGGATTTCCAACAGCAATACTGAATGGGGGTATTGATTTGGTTACCACGGCACCAGCGGCAATTACGCAGTGTTTTCCGATGGTTACACCTGCTGTTACCACCACGTTTGCTCCAATCCAAGTATCATCTTCAATTACAATTGGGTTCATACTTACGGGTTGCATGTGAATGGGAATAGTAACGTCTTCATATCCATGGTTTAGTCCACTCATAACAATATTTTGTGCTAAAATCACGTGGTTGCCAATGCACACCGGACCAATAATAACATTGCTCATTCCAATTCTAGAATGGGAGCCAATATGCACATCGCCAACGCCATTATTTACGGTGCAATAGTCTTCAATGGTGCTTTTTTCTCCTAATGAAAATTTATTAAATGGCAAAACATCCATACGGGTATTCCACCTAATGGTGCTTTTTCGCGAAACTTGGTGGAAGAAAGGATTTAAAAACCATTTTACCCAAACACGTGGCCTCGCTTGGCCTCTTGGAATAAGCAGGTAGTGAACAAACTTTTTGAGGCTAGGATTTGATTTAATGGCAGAAACAATCGACATGGAAGTTTAAAAATTAGGATGAGTGAGTTGAATGGCTTTGTATATTTCTTGAACGCTATTTTCCCAAGTATGTGATTGGGCAAAGGCAATTCTTTCTTGAACCAATTGAGCAGTATTTTCAGCTAGTGCTTTTTCAATTAATTGAGGGTATTCGTTTTTGTGTTCAGCCAAATAGGTATAGTTCTCAAAAATACTCATGGCCTTGGTTTTGGTGGCAATGGTTATTTTTCCCATAGCCAAATATTCGTCTATTTTTCTTGGGTAATTACCGATGGTTACCTCATTTAATACTTGTGGATTAATGGCCACATCAAAGGTAGATAAGTAGGCTGGCAATTGGTCTCCATTTTTTAAACCCAAGAAATACACATTGGGTAATTTGTGTAGGATAGAGTTTTTAAACCCTTCATCTTCGGGGCCAATTAGAACCACCGACCAATTTGTATTATGTTTAGCAATGATTTCTATTATTTCTATATCTAAACGTAATGTATATAAAGCCCCAATATAACCAATAATAGGTTTAGCAATTTGGGCAATATCTTCTGGAATATTAAACGCTTGCGCAGGATTAAATGCAGAAATATCACAACCTTGTCCTACATAAAAACTATTCGGATTATCTTTTGCAGCCACATCCCGGAGGTAAGTTGAATTGGCACAAACTAAATCTGAGTTAGCCATAATTTCTGGTTCAAGTTGCGCACCGTGTTTTCTCCAATATGGAACGCTCATCATATTATCACGGGTATAATAAATTGAAACTTTAGGTTTAAGGAGCTGTTTTAAATAGTAACTTCTAAACATATCGCTATCGTTGAAGAGCACATAATCCTTCATTTCAAGTCGTTTAATGGCTTTTTTAATTTCTGCGGCAAAACGTTTATTGTTGATAAAGTTTATTAATCTAAACAAAAACGTAAAAGGAATCCAGTTAATAGATTCTAAAATGGTGTTTGGATAAAGAGTAAACAAATTGTTATGGATTTGAACCAAATTATCTTCCCCATTTTTCATGATGTTTATCCGTTTTTTTACATTAGGTAGATTTTTTTCTCTTTTAAGTGAGCTTCTGTCAAATGCATAATTTACGTATAAAACGCGGTTGTTTTTAGCAAATTCATCTGCAATATTTATACAGTTACTGCCAATTAAACTATCATATGGTTGTAAGCCTACCACTATTATGTCTTTATTTTTCATAGCATTCTATTCGCTGTTCAAAAAAACACAAAAAAAAACGGTAAAAAAAGCCTTGTCAGAAAAATGGACACAAATATACTTGGAGTTAATAAGTGTTTTCATTTTGCATACGCTATACTACTTACTTTGTTGGTAGCAAAAATAGCACAAGCACCATACATTATATTATGAAGAACATTCAGCGCTTTTTATTGATTTTGATTGGAATTGTTGTCTTTTCTAAGTCAACATACGCCCAGGCGGATTCAATCCTGCTGGATCCAAAAATCGATATAGAGGTTATTTTACCTACTTTGGATTCATTGTATGAAATTGCAAAGTTAAATAATCCTACTTTGAAACAGGAAGCTGCCGCCATGCGTTCTGCGCAATGGGCCGAGCGCTATACCCGTTGGATTTGGGCTCAAAACATGAGTGTATTTTATAATTATTCTTTTGGTAGCTTACCATTCTTTGCCTACGCCGATCCATCTCGCCCGCAAGGTCAAGAACTTATTCAGGTAAGAGAGGGTTACAGAGCAGGTGTTAATTTACAGTTGTCTATTTTTGATGTTATGGGCCACCGTGGAAGGGTAAACGAGCAAAAAGAAAAAGCGATTCTCCAAAAATATAAGCGCGATGCAGAAGCGCAAGAACTTAAACGAAAAATGGCTGCATTTTATACCGATATGGTGGGTTATAGTAGACTATATAAAGGTAGAAATGAAGATTATTTAATGCAACTTGTGGCTTGTCAGGTTGCCGAAAAAGAATATCGTGAAGGGGTTATTCACATGTCTGAATATTCTCGTCAGAAAAATGTACTTTCAGATGCCGAAGCTGCTTACCACGAGTCGTTTCGTTTATTCTATAGTTCATTAGCACAATTTGAAGCTATTTTAGGAGTACCCCTGCATACAGTGATGCTTAAACCAAAGAAAAACTAAACCCTTAAGAAATGAGTTTTGTTCAATTTTTACGAGTACTAACAAAAAACCTTAAATGGCTAATAATATTCCCCATATTAGTAGCTATTTTGGTGTATTTTTTAACTGGTAAGTTGCCAAGAGAGTACGAATCAGGAACCACAGTATATACGGGTATTGCCTCAGGATATGGAATTACTTCGGGTGATGATGCACCTCGTGCCGACTACTTTAGTATTAATAATGCTTTTGATAATCTTTTAGCAACCGTTACTGCACGTCAAACCTTAGAAGATGTTGCCATTAAACTTTTAGCACAACATCTTTTATTGGAAATGCCCGACCCTCTTATTTTAAGCGAAAAAAGTTTTACCGATTTAAGAAATACCATTACCGAAGAGCGTGCTTTGATGGTTGTTCCTGGCAACTTCTCTGCTACTATTGAGAAAATTACCCGATATAAAAATTCTTCAACAGATAATATAGTGGTTCGCCTTTTGTCTGATCCTAAAGGTCACTACAGTTTAAGTACCATCAATAAAAATTTAACCGCTTCTAGAAAATCTAGCTCAGATTTTATTGCCTTAACTTATAAGTCGGATGACCCAGGTGTTTGTTTAAATACACTTAAGTTTATTACCGAAGTGTTTATTGATAAATACAAATCACTTAAGGGCTCTGAAACGGTTAATGTTTTAAAATGGTTCGAAGCAAGGTTAAAAGATGCTGCCGCCGAATTAAATAACTCAGAAAATAAGTTAAAGGATTTTGGTATCCGAAATAAAATTATCAACTATTATGAGCAAGCGAAAGCAGTTGCCATAGAAAACGAAACAAATGAAACAGATTACTACAAAGAGTTAATGTCGTACGAAGCACATAAACGTGCAGTAGCTAGATTAGAAGACCAATTAGAATCGAGAGAGATTTTGTTGAGAAACAATGCCGAATTAAACAGACTTCGTAAAGAATTAGGTATTGCCCACGAAGAATATGAGCGTGCTAAAATCTACAGTAATACACCAGAAAAGGTAGCTAAATTAGCTACAAAAGTGGATGCCATTAAACAAGAAATTCGTTTATGGGTATTGCAATACTACAGCTTAAACAATACTATTGAATCAGTTCCTATGAACATAGTTTTGGAAGGTTGGTTAAAAGAAGTTTTAGCCATGGATGCTTCTGAGGCTCGTTTGCAGGTGTATATTGATAGAAGAAAAGAATTTGATAGAAAATACAATGAATTCTCTCCTTTAAACATGCAAGTAAGTAGGTTAGAGCGCGAAATTGGTGTAGCCGAGAAGCAATATTTGGAGATTTTACATGGATATCACTTAGCTAAGTTAAGACAACAAAATATTGAAATGTCGAACAACTTGCAAATAATGGATAGTCCAATTTTCCCAACCAAACCTTTGGCCTCTAAAAGGATGTTATTGGTGGTATTGTCTTTCCTAGCTTCATTTTTCTTCTTATTGGTGTATTTTATCGCCAGAGAATTGTTAGATACTTCTATTAAAACAACTACCCGCGCAGAGGAATTAACAGGATTAAAAACCTTTAGTGCCTTGCCAAATAGAAGCTCGGGTTCTGGTGGTTTGCAATTAGGAAGAATGGAAAATACCTTGCTAGATTATGCTGTTTCTAACTTGAAAATAGAATTAGAAAACAATCCGCAAGCCTCTAATAACTATTTAATCACTGTTATTAGTTCTCGCGAAATGGAGGGTAAGACTTATGCGGCACAGAAATTAGCAGAAAAATTATATAGCTTAGATTATTCAGTTTTATTTATCTCCAATGATGATAACATTGAAGATGCCGAAACCGAGGATAGAAGGTTTAGAATGTTGCGCTATGATATTACTTCACGATTATTTTCTGCTAAATCGGAAGAGAACTTATTGCCAGAATTTTCAAGAGTAAACAGAAGTTCTTTTAACTTTATTATTGTAGAAATTCCGGCCATTAGTATCAATGCCATTCCTAATCAGTTGATAAGAAATTCTAGATTATCATTATTGGTGGTAGATGCCCGTAGAAGTTGGACAGCCTCAGATGAAAATATTATGAAGTTATTCTCAAAAGCTGCTGGCGATGATAACAAAATTATGTTATGGCTGAACCAAGTGGAAGCAGAAGACTTAGAAAATATGGTAGGTGCCATGCCGCGCACACGCTCTAAACCAAAAGCACTTAAACAAGAAGATGTTGAGGTAGAAGTTGAAGGCGCTTAATTTATAAAGAATGCATGCAAGGATTTATTCAAATAATCAAAAGCAAGAGTTTTATTTCTCTGGTAGGAAACGGCCTGGGTGCACTACTGGGAGTTATAACCTTTGCGCTCCTTGCCCGTGTTTTAGATAAAGAAATTTTTGGCCCTTACTTAATATTTTTAGCCATTTACGGCATTTTCGAAACCTTACGAATTGGTATGGTTATGAATGCCCTCGTTAGAAATTTAGCACAATGTAAAACCATAGAAGATGAACAAGAGGTAATTGGTTCAACCCAATTTATAACCTTGTTTTTAACATTTATATACATTTTTGTAATTACATCACTCTATTTTGTCTTTAAATACTTTGGTTTTTTTACAGAATATCTGTTCTTCTTTAAGTGGTTTGTGCTCATTGCTGTTATTTCTGCTCCCAATAACTACGCTACTTGGTACCTAAATGCGAAGCTTAAAATCGCTTCCATGAGTGCCATTCGAATTTTAAATCAACTTGTTTTTATCGGCTTAATTTGGTTTTATGTAAAAGCTGATGGTAGCATTTATTCGGTTATTATTAGCTATACAGTTTCTCATCTGGTAGTTAGTATAATGGCTGTAGTACTGGGATGGAGTGGATTGCAATATCTTTTAAAATATACTTTGGTGAAGATTACTGAGGTGTTTCATTTTGGCAAATTTTCTATGGGTACTTTGTTAGGTTCAAACCTATTAAGAAGCACCGATACTTTTATTATTGGAAGTAGTTTTTTAGGTAGCGCTGGGGTGGCTATGTATAATGTTCCAAGCAGGTTGCTCGAAATAATAGAGATGCCTTTACGCAGTTTTGCTGTTACAGCTTTGCCTCAATTTGCTAAATTATTTGCAGATAAAGCTTACGAAGCCTTGCGGTATGAATTTGAAAAGAAAGCTGGTTTGGTTTTCTTTTTATTGCTTCCTATTGCTATCGGTAGTTTCATTTTTGCAGATTGGTTGGTTTTAATAATTGGAGGAGAAAGCTATTCAGAATCGGCTATTTTACTACGCGTTTTTGCTAGTTATATGGCCATACTTCCCTTAGATAAATTTTCTGGCGTTATGCTAGACACCATTAATAAACCCAATTTAAATTTTTATAAAGTAATGATTCAATTGGCCGTAAACGTGGTAGGAGATTATATTGGTATTGCGATTTTTGGTAATTTAGAATCGGTTGCCTTTGTTTCAACAGCCACCTTTTTAGCGGGTATGGCTTTTGGTTATTACCAACTCAATAAACACATGGGAATTAAGTTTAATAATGTGTTACGTTATGGTTGGCAAGAAGTTAAAATAAGAAGTTTAAATATTATAAAATAATTATATCGTGAGACCCAACGCTAAGGCAATTAATCCGCAAGGTAATACTTTTGTAATTTCTGGATTGTTAGTAATGACTGGAATTACAATGGCTGGTGTTTTGGCGGCAGGAGATATTGGTATTGGAAGTTTAGTGGCTTTTTTACCCGTTCTTGTTGGCCTTATTGCACTCATTATTTCTAACCCTTATTTTGGGTTATTATTCTACATTCATTATTCTTTCTTTTTTATCGGTTTGAACCGATATGTTGTGGGTTTACCCTTAGGTTTATCCATTGATGCGGTTTTGTTTTTGGCTACTTTATCCATGCTATTTAGGCTACATAAAGACAATATACGAAAATTGAATAATGGTTTTTTGATAACTACAGTTCTTTGGTTTATATATACGCTTGGGGAGGCTTTTAACCCTGAAGCGGGTAATTTGGCGGCATGGGTGTATGCGGTGCGTGGTTTGTCTTTTTATGCCATTCAAACTGTTCCTTTAACTTTGTTGCTTTTCGATAAAAAAGAGCACTTAGATGGTTTTATTAAAATTATTATTGGATGGGGAATTATTGGTGCTATTTGGGGGTGGAAACAAATTAATATTGGTTTGGACCCATTTGAGAATGGTTGGCTTGAATCGGGAGGAAAAATTACCCACGTTTTGGGCGGACAATTACGTGCATTTTCGTTTTTCTCGGATGCAGGTCAGTTTGGTGTAACCATGGCGTATGCGGCATTTTTAAGTTTAATGATGGCACTTGGGCCAAATAAAGCAGCTACCAAGTTTTGGTATATAGTGGCTTTTATTGTTTGTATTATTGGTATGGGAACATCCGGTAGTAGGGGGCCTGTTTTCGTAATTTTCTTTGGTTTAGTAACCTATTTATTATTGGTCAAAAATTATAAAATTTTAGTGCCTGGTATTTCTTTCATTTTAATAGTATTTGTATTCTTGAAGTTTACTTTTATTGGTAATTCAAACTACCAAGTATACCGCATTAGAACCGCTCTTGATCCCAATGAAGCCTCGCTTTTAGTACGTTTGTCTAATCAAGATAAGTTGAGAGAATACCTCAAAACACGTCCGTTTGGGGCAGGTATTGGAACAACCGACTCTTGGGCATTGCGTTTTTATCCCAATAGTTACTTGGTTAATTTGCCTACAGATAGTTGGTTTGTAAAAGTGTGGGTAGAAAATGGGGTGGTTGGTTTAAGTGTATATGCCCTAGGTTTGGCTTTTGTTATTGTAATGGGGGTGGTTAATATTAGAAAGGTTAAAAATCCTGATTCTAAACAAAAATTAATTGCCCTGTATGGTGGTTTCTTAGGAATTGTAACGGCTAGTTTTGGAAACCCCGTGTTTGGTCAGGCTCCCTTAGGTGCCTTAATGTATATCTCCATGACCATGCTTTCTACTGCTGAAACGTATGATGAACCTGAAAAAATCCCCGAATTAGCCAATGGAAAATAATTACCCAAAAATCAGTATCATAACTGTTAATTATAACGGCTTAAAGTATACCAGAGACTTTTTAGCCTCTCTGCAAAATATTTCTTACCCAGACGTAGAAATTTTTGTAGTAGATAACGCGTCTACCGAGTCAATTAGTCCACTTAAGGCAGCCTTTCCCCAAGTTATTTTTATAGAGAGTAAAGAGAATTTGGGCTTTGCAGGCGGCAATAATTTAGCGATACAGCAAGCAACAGGTAAATATTATTTTTTGCTGAACAATGATACAGAAGTAGCACCAGATTTTTTAGAGCCATTGGTTCAGCTTATGGAATCGAACCCTGCTATCGGAATTTGCTCCTCCAAACTTGTGTATTACTCAAACCCAGAATTATTGCAATTTGCAGGTAGCAAAGGAATTAATCCTTATACAGGTAGAGGCTTTGCGATTGGACATAAAGAAAAAGACTGCGAGGCTTTTTCTCTCTCCTATAAAACAGAGTTGGCCCATGGGGCAGCGATGATGATTAGCAGAAAAGTGGTTGAGAAAATTGGATTAATGGCAGAACTTTTTTTCTTGTATTACGAAGAAACCGACTTTTGTGAGCGGGTAAAACGCGCTGGTTTCGAAATTTGGTATTGTGGTGCGTCCAAAGTATTTCACAAAGAATCTATGTCGGTTGGAAAAGATAGTCCTATGAAAACCTATTATTTAACCCGTAACCGACTCATTTTTACGAGAAGAAATACTACCGGATTACAAAAAATTGCCGCACTTTTATTTTTTTATTTGATATCATTTCCAAAAGGGATTATAAAATTTATATTGCAAAGGGATTTTAAATTACTTCAGTCTTTTGTAAAAGGGGCAACTTGGAATTTAATTCACCACAATATTTATTCTAATACTGGTTTGATAATAAAATAAAATAATCATGGATTATGCCTTTGGAATTATATGGATTATCTTAGCATTTAACATCGGTTACATGGCTTTGTTTGCCTTGTTAGGATTGTTTTATCCTAAGGAGAGTTACCCTGTTCGCAACGAGAAACTTAAGTTTTGTGTGTTTATTCCTGCCTATAAGGGAGATGAAGTAATTTTACACACCGCCGAAGAAACCCTCAAACAAAAGTATCCTCAAGATAAATTTGACGTGGTTGTGATTGCAGATTCTTTGAAAAAAGAAACCATTCAAACGCTTCAACAAATGAAATTGCAGGTAGTTGAAGTGCATTTTGAAAACAGCACCAAAGGCAAATCCCTTAATGCTGCCTTAGCTGTTGTTGGTAACAAAGAATACGATTATGCGGTTGTTCTAGATATTGATAAT
>JAUYMZ010000045.1 GCA_030699355.1 Bacteroidota bacterium
GATGAGCGATATGCTTTTTCGGTAGGAGGCGGCTACAAGTATGAAAACGGTGCCTACCATTTAGATGCCTCCGGAAGTTTTGCCCAACTAAGCGCCGCCGATGGCATCATCAGCAATTGTCGAAACCTTAAGTAATCCGAATAGAAACAAAAGTTATTTGGCTCCCGCCGATAGGAAGACGCCTTATGATAGAATACGACTTGTAAAGCCGGGTAGAACTAACTAACTAACTAACTAACTAACTAACTAACTAACTAACTAACTAACTAACTAACTAACTAACACTTGAGATATGAAATCTATTTTTATTTTCGTACTTTACATAGTCTGTTTGAGCGAAATTATTGCGAAAACGAATGATTATCCAATTACGCAATTAATCTTTGCTAAAAATAAGACTACCTTGACTCATGTTGGTGACTCTGCGCTTAAGATAATTATCGACCATTTAAGAAATAACGAAGGATCTAATTTAAATCTTTGCGATGGAAATAACTTTAAGGAAATCAAAAAGGATAAGAATATTTTTTTCAAAAGAACTCAAGTGATTCTTGATTCATTAAAAGCAAATAATATTGATGTGACCAGAGTGTACATCAACCCAAATTGTATGCCAAGTAACAATCATTATCAAGGGATACTATTTTCGATATTACCTGGGTCATCTCAATTTGAGGTTTTTGATACAATTTCAATACACAGGTTGCCCATTCCTATAAATACAGTTCTAAATGCCTCTGAAAAAGGCATTGGAAAATTTATTTACAAGAACTTCGTAGAATTTGAATGGTCTCACAGAATTACTTTGGTGGTTAATACTAGCGACCCTATGAAGGATAAAATCCTAGCTGGGCATGCATTAAGAAAACGATTAGCTGAATATTACAAAATACCTGAACGTTCAATTTTTGTTGGTTATTCTGATCGCTTTTGTGGTAAAGGCGAAATTATATTAACAGCATGGTAATGGGCATGGTGAATTTTCGAAAAGCTTCACTTAGTACGGAAAACAATTTACTACTCAAAAAGTGAAGAAAAGTTAACAGCAAAATCAAAAATATATTACTTTTGATGATAAAAACAATGGGTATATTTTACAGGCTATAATGGGAAAGAGTAGTTTTTTGAAACCCCTTATTAAAACTTGTATAGGAATTTTTAAAAATGATGCAGTAGTCTAACCCTTTGGTTTCAATGGGCAAGAGCGTGATGATGAGGTGGCAGGTGTTGGAAATACTATAACTGCAGAGTTTTGGATGTATGATGCGAGGTTGGGGAGAAGGTGGAATTTGGATCCGAAGTCTATACCTGAAATCTCAGGATATGCATGTTTCAAGAATAATCCACTTTATTTCACTGACCTTAAGGGAGATTCGGGTGAGTACTATTATTCAAAAGGAAATTTTTTGATGAAATCAACAGATAATTTACCAAATGCAGCTATTGTTATCCCAGATGGCCAGTTGCATAGATTTAATTACATAAAAGGTGTTATAGAACGAAATACTAAATCCCCAAAAGCAGTTCTTAATAGTGATAAGGCCAACAAAAAGCTACGTAGTCTTGGAATGACCTATTTAATTGACGACATGTTTAAATTCTATGATAATAATGAGACGGATGTACATGACGGTTCAGTATCAAAACCACGTGATGGAAAAGGTCCATTTATTAATGAAAATGCAGCTGCGGTAAATTTTATAGATGGCGTTATGTCTATTGGCGCAAAGGGGGATTATGGCCATCCGAATGGATCTTATCCACCATACGGGAAAGTAAGTATGCATACGCATCCTAATGAAGGTAGGTTAGGTTTTTTAACTTCAAACGGGAAAAAATTTACAAATAAAAGTGGAAATGAGGCTCATGAAGATGATATAGATGGAACAAGACAACGACCCGGAACTGGATATTTAGATATAGGAGTAACCAAAACTGCAATTCGATTGTATAATTCATCTGGGGTTGTTATTCAATTAACAAGAGGTCAAATGTTTAAATGATAGAAAATTATGAAATCTACAAATAAATATTTCTTCCAATTGGTTTTATTTATTTCTATTTGGGGATGCAAACAAGGGATTGTCGAAACAGAATCTAATCAAATTATTCAAGCTAAGTGGGCTATGTACTATTTGAATTACAATAATAACGCTGTATTTTTTGAAGACACAACTATTTCTTACAGTCCACTTGAATGTGATTTGAACTTAAGGACTATAAAAATTAAAAATGACACGCAAGAATTGTATTTTTCATTTATAAATCAAAATATAGATAGCACTAAGAGCATTCAATTGTTACCTTGGTTTAATCATGTTTTAGGTATTGGTTTTATTGATTCTAATATTAGCTATCCAATTCATGGTGGTTTCGAGTATGAGTTTTTAAAGGACTCAATTGAGACAAGAAAATTCATGAAAGAATCTGAGCAAGGTTTTATACGTTTTATAAAAACACATGAAGGAAGAATTAGTCCTTGGCTCAAGGAAGAGTTAATGAGAAGAAAAATTAAAATGTCTAACTAAATATTTCAATTTATAGATGAAAATAGTTACATTAATTGAATAACATTAAATGCTAGTCAATCTCAATCTTAATTTCATCAAAGACTGATTATTTCCTCTCCCATAGATTTACCTAAATTCAAAACTAGCGTTATCATCAACCAACCCAATCCAACACCAAAAATCGCCCCTCCACATTCAATACCCATAACCATATTTCAAAACCAAATTTCACCCTTAAAAAAATCCCCCTCCAATTACAGCAAAATATAATCCCTACGGGATATGAAAGGCAGGTGGGGGAATGTTTTTTCTACCGAAATATAATCCCTAGCGGGATTGAAAGCAGATGTGTTTGCAGGCATTACCTTTTGGCCTTTAGCTTTTTTTTAAGGTACTTCGAAATTCAACATTCGGTGTTCGGTGTTCGACATTTTTTTAATTTGCCATTGTTATAGGGGCGTTAGCCCTGATATCTCAGTAGCTAAACGGAACACCGCCTCCATTCAAAAGGGGCGTTAGCCCTGACATCTATTTGTTGCGCATATTAATTTCTTCGATGATAATTTTGAGTGTTAAAAGATGTCAGGGCTAGCGCCCCTCTTGGTTATGTTGATGTGCATTTTATGCTACTGAGATATCAGGGCTAACGCCCCTTATTTTAGAAACAGTTTGATCCCAAATCCACAAACCCACAAACCCACAAACCCACAAACCCACAAACCCACAAACAGTTAAACGCATAAACGATTAAACCTTAAACCTTAAACTTTAAACAAAAATTCCCCCACACCACAAATCCCCTTTCGAATTTCGGATTTAGAATTTCGGATTTAGCTTTTCGGTTTTCGGTTTTCGGATTTCGAATTTTGCTTCTCGAATTTCGAATTTAGAATTTCGAATTTAATTTCCCTTACCTTGCAGCTTTTTCCTTAAGTAAGCAAATATGACGGTCCTACAAAATATTCTCAATAATTTTAAAATTTCTACCCTTAATCCCATGCAAGAAGCTGCCATGGAGGCGTATCAACAAAATGCCGACCTACAGCTTATTTCGCCTACCGGTTCAGGCAAAACCCTCGCGTATTTGTTGCCACTATTTCTAAAACTTACTGCAGAACACCCCGATAATCATACCCAAAAAATGTTGGCAATGATTATTGTCCCCACCCGCGAATTGGCCTTGCAAATAGAGCAAGTGTTTAAACAAATGGGCAGCCAATACAAAATAAACTGCTGTTATGGCGGACATTCAGTGAGGATTGAAAAGAATAATTTATCAGAATTGCCAGCGGTTTTGGTAGGCACACCCGGCAGAATTGCTTACCATATTAGAAACGAAAATATGCAAGTAAAAACCTGCAAATATTTGGTTTTAGATGAGTTTGATAAATCACTAGAAGCAGGCTTTCAAGATGAGATGGAATACATTTTAAAACAAATGCCCAAGCTCGAGAAAAAAGTATTATGCTCTGCCACAGCTATTGCTAAAATTCCAGATTTTGTTAGGTTAACATCGCCCATAACCCTAAATTATACACAGGGTATTCAACAACCCATTAGCGGTATGAAATTGAAGCAAGTGCGCGTGTTGGGCGACGATAAATTGGAGGCACTCATGCTGCTTATTGGATTGCTGAAAGACAAATCGGCCATCGTATTTTGCAACCACAGAGATGCGGTGAATAGAATTAGCGAGCAATTAAGTAAACACAAGGTAATTCACGGGTTTTACCACGGAGGTTTGGAGCAAATAGACCGCGAAAAAACACTGATTAAGCTCCGTAATAAAACCATTCAATTACTCATTTCAACCGATTTAGCCTCGCGCGGATTAGACATTCCAGAAATTGATGTGGTAATACACTACCAACTTCCCCTAAAAGAAGATGCCATGGTGCACAGAAACGGCAGAACAGCGAGGATGGAAGCCGAAGGTGAAGTGTATTTTTTACTCGATGAAAACGATCATTTACCCGATTTTTTGGAAAGCAAACCCAAAGAAATTCAGCTCCCAGAGACCTTCGAACTACCAACTCCACCCCAATGGAAAACCTTGTTTATAAAGGCAGGTAAAAAAGATAAAATCAATAAAATGGATATTGTAGGTATGCTCTTACAAAAAGCCAAATTAAACAAAGAAGAACTCGGTAAAATTGAAGTATTAGACCATTCTGCCTACGCCGCCATAAAAGCCAATAAGTTTAAACAAGTATTGCAATTGGTTCAAACCGAAAAATTAAAAGGCCGCAAAATAAGAATGGAAGAGGCCAGTTAACAACTTAAAATAAAATCGGGTTTACTGGATTTAATACTAGGTTTACACTTGCAAAGGAGGGCAATAAATACCAATTTCGCCCTCCTATGAACAACAAATTTTTACCGGCCCATTCTTCTTATGTATGGCTATTTTTTTTATTCGGCTTGAACCCAAACTTGCACGTTAAAGCGTGGGGATTTTATGCCCATCAAAAGATTAATAGATTGGCTGTTTTTTGCATGCCGCCCGAAACATTTGGCTTCTTTAAAAAACACATAGATTACCTCACAGAACACGCAGTAGACCCCGATAAAAGGCGGTATTTGGTGAAAGGAGAGGGAGAGAAGCACTTTATAGATATGGACTATTATGAACGCGTTTTGCCCTTTGATACCCTGCCCAGAAGTTATGCCAAAGCCGCAGAAAAATATAGCAAAGACACCCTCCATGCTTATGGCATTGTGCCATGGAATATACAGTGGGCATTAAAGAGTTTAACCGATGCTTTTGCCAGCAACAATGAGCAGAAAATACTTAAATATGCCGCAGAGCTTGGGCATTATATAGGCGATGCGCACGTGCCCTTGCATGTAACCTCCAATTACAACGGACAATTAAGCAACCAACACGGTATACACGGATTTTTGGAAACCCGCTTACCAGAATTATTCTCTACCGAATATGATTTTTTTGTAGGTTCAGCCCAATACATAGCGCAACCCTTAAACCATACTTGGGAAATTGTAGAAGGAAGCTTTGCCGCCTTAGATTCTGTTTTTTATTTTGAGAAAAAATTGCAGCAAGAATTTCCAGAAAATGCCAAATACGCCTACGAAACAAAAGGCAATCAGTTGCAAAAAGTATACAGTAGAGCATTTTCTAAACAATACCACCAATATTTAGACGGCATGGTAGAACGCAGAATGCGCGCCGCAGTAATTTGCGTGGCCTCTTTTTGGTATACAGCTTGGGTAAATGGTGGTCAGCCCAACTTGCAATTTTTAAAACGCTTGAGCCAAGATTCAACCGAAATAGAACTTTTTCCGACCCAATTACCCGAAAAAATGATTGGCCGACAAGAACATTAATTCACTTTTTTAGGCATAAATAAAGGACTATTGTGCATAACTTGGTTTTGCTAGCTAGGGATGGGACTTTATTTTTGTTTGCATAGAAGTTTGATAGATTAGTCTTTAATTTGTGAATCGGTTCAAGCCCATAAAAAGAAAAAATAGTAACCATGAAGTTTATAGTAAATAGCAGTGTATTGTTGCGCCATCTTTCATATATTGATGGTGTTGTGGTTTCAAAACCCATTATTCCTATCTTGAATAATTTCTTGTTCGATATTAAAGATGGCATGTTAACCATCCACTCATCGGATTTAGAAACCACCATGAATACCAGCATAAAGGTAGATGCCAAAGAAGATGTATCTATTGCCATTCCTTCTAAAACTACTTTAGAGTTATTAAAAACTTTATCGGATCAGCCATTGGCTTTTTCTATTAACGAAGAAAAAGGTTCGGTAGAAATTAAATACGAAAGTGGAAGGTTTAAACTTACCGCCCAAAGGGGAGATGAATTTCCTAAAACACCCGTATTAGAAGAAGCAAATAGTTTTGAAATTGGTGCCAAAATTTTGCAAAAGGCCATCAATAAAACCATTTTTTCTACCAGTACAGATGAGCTTAGGATGAACCTAACCGGGGTATATTTGCAGTTATTTAAAAACAATATCACTTTTGTGGCTACAGATGCCAACCGTTTGGTTCGTTTTACCCGCAATGATGTGCAGCCAGGTATTGAAGATGCCTTGATTTTACCGAAAAAAGCCCTCAATTTATTAAAGTCTTGTTTGCCAAACGATGATAGCAAAGTAAAGGTATTCTTTACCCATCAAAATGCGCATTTTCAAATGGGTGATGTAAACCTAATTTGCAGACTAATAGACGAAAAATACCCAGATTATCGCGCCGTAATTCCTACCGAAAATCCGAACCAAATGACCATCGATAGGGGCGAGTTTTTAATGGCCGTTAAACGTGTAGCCATTACTTCAAATAAATCTACACACCAAATTCGCATTAAAATGGTGGGCAGCGAACTTACCATTAGTGCCGAGGATATCGATTTTGAAAATGAGTCGCAAGAAAAACTAACTTGCTCATTTGTTGGCGAAGACATGGAAATTGGTTTCAACTCTAAATACTTTTTAGAAATGCTTTCTACCATGGATGCTTCCGAAATTACCCTCGAATTATCGCAACCCAACAGGGCAGGCGTAATTGTTCCTTCCACTCAAGAAACCGACGAAGACATCCTCATGCTTATCATGCCAATGATGTTGAATAACTATTGAGAATTATGAATTATGAGTTATGAATTATGAATGAAACAGTTTTCATAATTCATAATTCATAACTAATTCACCGCAATTCTACCCAATTGCAACTTGCCATTTACCTTTTTTAGAACCTTCTTAAAATCATCTGGGAAATAACCCGATGTTTTAACCCTCCTGATATAATTTAATGGGTCGCCACCAATAAATAGTCCCATTGTATTGGCACTGGTATTATAAGGTTTCGGCAATTGCACAAAGTTTTTATCGTATAAATACAAACCATAATCGGGTTTGTGGGTGTAATCTGAAACATCCTCAATAAAAGACCCAATAAAATAATTGCTGGTATCAAAATCTACCAAGGGTTTAGTTAACAAATTATCATCTATAAACACGCCCTCAAAATCTCCTTTTCCTACTTTATGGGCATTGGTATTCATAAAAAATTCGACCTTACAAAAATCAAATTCGCTTCTAAAGGCTTGAATAATATTTTTATTGGTTTGGTATTGAAGGTTACGCACAAAATCGGCATCACGCACTTTATTTTCCTCTACCAATTGTTTTATTAATCTTTCATCGGGTTCTTCTAACATAACGAGTAAAGTACCTTGTGCACGTTTGTTTAAATCGCCCACCAAACTTTTTTCTTCTTTAATCAATTTATCCCTTAAACGAATGGCACTTAACCTCAAGCCAACTTCCACCGCACTGGGTCTGCCATTAAAATACAAGCGGTTGGTATTATTGGTAAAACTATGCACATACCTCAATTCTAAATTGGCTACATCACCCATATTTACCGAAACACCTATAACGCCGCAATAATCCATGCGCCCAATTTGATTGATATTTTGCGTATCAGAAATGATATCTCTGTACTCGCCAAAACTTAAAATACTACTTTGGGTAAAATTTAAATAGGAGGGTCTGAACCCAAGAAACAACCTTAAATCATCACTCATTTGGTCGGGCACATAATTTAAATACAACGACAAATCAATGTAATTTGCCTGAAAGCGCTTATCGCTGTTGGCATCTCTAAATCCCAACCAAGATAAGCCTGCTTCAACCGTATAATCTAGTCGGTTTAAATACCTATTGCTATGGTAGGGCGTAATGGGGTTTTGAAAAAAGGCTGCAATGCTTCCCATGCCTCTGCCCACGTAGTTTTCGTGGTTAGCATGTACGGTGCTAAAATTACCGCTCAATACCATCCCAAAATTAGGTTCATACAAGCGCTGCGCTAATAAGCCCAGTGGCAAGAGTAAACCCCAAACAAACAGTAATTTTTTCATGTTGTTATTTTAAAATAAAGTCAATGTTTCTTTTTAATCCGTTGTATTTGGTTCTTTGAACGGGCGAATTTTTAAACAATTTCTTGAATATATCCTCTGTTATCTCTTCCCAATCTTGTTTGTTCATTTCTCTTAATTGTGGGTTTGGTTCAAACCGAGGCTCTTGGTGCTTTTTGGCAAAGCGGTTCCACGGACAAACATCCATGCATATATCACAACCAAAAATCCAATTTTCTGTTTTGTTTTTAAAGGAGGCCGGAATTTCGTCTTTTAATTCTATCGTTAAATAGCTAATACATTTGCTGCCATCTACTTGGTGAGGCGCGTAAATTGCTTCTGTGGGGCAAGCATCTATGCAGGCCGTGCATGTACCACAATGATCAGTAGTAGCAGCATCTTCGGCTAATTCTACATCTAGAATAAGCTCACTTAAAAAGAAATAACTTCCTGCTTTTTTGTGAATGATATTGCCATTTTTCCCAAGCCAACCTAAGCCGCTTTTTTGCGCCCAAGCTTTTTCTAAAACGGGCGCCGAATCCACAAAAACCCTTCCGCCAACCTCCCCAATTTTATCTTGTATAAACTGAAAAAGCTCAAATAATTTATCCTTTACCACCTTATGGTAATCTTCACCATAGGCATAAGTAGAAATTTTTAATTGGTCTGAAACAAACAGCTTTTCTGGGTTATGATAATTATACAATAAACTTACCACAGATTTTGCACCCGGAACCAATAAAGTTGGGTCTAAACGCATATCAAAATGGTTTTCCATATAGGCCATTTTGCCGTTCCGGTTTTCCTTTAACCATTGGCTGAGCCTAGGCGCTTCTTCTTCTAAAAAAGCGGCTTTAGATATACCACAAGCAGTAAATCCCAGACGATTTGCTTCTGCTTTAATGAGTTTTGCGTATGTATCTTTTAATGGGTTCAAGCCAACGCAAATTACTGTTCTTTGTGCTAGAAAAAAATGTAGTTTATAAAATTACCTCTTCACCTTTTGCATTCATAAACTTATAGTCTATCAAATGCAGGCGCGGGTTAGGGTTAACTTTAATCCATTGTTTGTATAATCTAAACCATTTAAACCTTGGCGATTTAAACCAACCATCTTTTAAGAAGGCGGCTAAAAATGGATGAACTTCTAAGGTAAAACCTTTCAAATGTAGATTCTCAATTAAATATTTTATGTGACTTTCTATGTCATCAACAATGCTTACACTCGATTGAATTTCGCCGCTTCCCATGCAAGAAGGACATTTTTCATTGGTTACAACCGCCATTTCTGGTCGCACACGTTGCCTGGTTATTTGTATAAGTCCAAACGGACTCATAGGCAAAATTTTGTGTTTAGCGCGGTCGGTTTTCATAACCTCTTTTAGTTTTTCGTAAACTAATTTTCTGTTACCCGCCGTTTTTAAATCAATTAAATCTATAACAATAATGCCACCAATATCTCGTAAACGCAATTGTCGCGCTATCTCTTCAACAGCCTCCATATTCACTTTGAGGGCGTTTTCTTCTTGGTTATTGCCTTTGTTAGCAGTGTTTCCACTGTTTACATCAATTACATGCAAAGCTTCGGTATGCTCTATAATGAGGTAGCAACCTCCCATAAAGTTTACCTCTTTTCCAAAGCTAGTTTTGATTTGTTTTTCAATGCCAAAATGTTCGAAGATAGGCAGCTTGCCACTGTACAGTTTAACAATATTTTCTAGTTCTGGAGATTTACTTTTGAGGTACGACTTAATTTTATTGTATAGAAAATTGTCGTTGATTTGGATATTGGTATAATTTTCATTCACCAAATCGCGCACAAGGGTGAGGGTTCTATCGTTATCGCCCAAAACTTTTTGAGGAGAGTTGGCATCCATTAATTGGCGGCACAATTCATCCCATTTGCTCATTAGGTCTTTGAGGTCTTTTTGTAAATCTTCTATACTTTCACCTTCTGCATTGGTTCTAATAATTACACCAAAATTCTCTGGTCGGATAGCATTTACAGCCTCTTTTAGGCGCTTTCTTTCTTCTTGTTTAACAATCTTTTTAGAAATACTTACGGCTTTATCAAAAGGCATCATCACTAGAAACCTGCCAGCTAAAGAAAGCTCAGAGGTTAAGCGCGGACCTTTATTGGAAATGGGTTCTTTGCTTATTTGAACCAATACTTGTTGGTTTCTTTTAAGAATATCGGTTATTTTTCCACCCTTATTTATATCTGGCTCCAAATGTTGATTGGTGATATAAAAATCTTTGGGCCTGCTGCTTCTGAGCATGCGGGTGAACTTTTGGGTAGATTCAAATTGAGGGCCTAGGTCTAAGTAATGCAAGAAGGCATCCTTTTCATGACCAACATCTATAAATCCAGCATTTAGGCCAGGCATAATTTTGCCTACGGTGCCCAGATAAACATCACCTACTTGAAAGTTTGAATCTGCTTGCTCATGATGTAACTCAATAAGCTTTTTATCTTTAAGTATGGCAATATCCACCCCTCCCGAAGGGCTTGAATTGATGATTAATTCGTAATTCACTATAATAAAATTTTAGGTGATGAAAACAATACTGTTTTATCACAATGTGAGGGAGGGAGAAAAGTAAATAACTTAAGAGGGATGTGTTATCATAGAAAAAGAAGTAAGGAACTTAAACTTACTTCTCTTTCTATCTAAACACTACTTCTTTTTGTGTCTGTTTTTACGAAGACGTTTTTTGCGTTTGTGGGTTGCGATCTTATGACGCTTTCTTTTTTTACCGCTTGGCATATTAATTAGAATTTTTAAGGTTATTAATTGTGATCTCTATATTTTTCTTTGCATTTTCATCGGGTACCAATCCTTTAAACTTTTCAAAAGATTTAATGGCATCCATTTTCTTGCCCATCTGACTGTATGCTTCACCTAAATAATAGTGAAACTCAGGATTCATTGGTTGAATACGCACCAATGTTTCAAATCTGCTTGCTGCTTTATCTACTTGGCCACTGCGCATAGATAACATTCCCAATGTGTAGTTTGCCTCAATATTGTTAGAATCTCGGCGGGTAACATCTTTTAAAAGCTGCACACCTTTCATAATATCCAAATCGTTTTGAATATAACAAATGGCCAATGCATTTTTAGCCTCTACATTGTTCTCGTTTAAAACAATTACTTTTTCAAAAGCAACGATAGCTTCTTTGCTCGCATAAATTTGCATAGAAGTATCTTCGCAAGTAGCAGCAAATTCGTAGAACTTTAATCCTGAATTAAACCACGAATTTTCATCGTTTAATTTAGCAGCAACTTTAGCAAAATAATGAGCACCAACCAATTTTAAACCTAAAGAATCCCAAGTATTGGCAACTGCCGCAATCTCGTATATTCTGGCTTCTGCAGCGTTAGCTGCATTTGTTTGTGCTTCAATATATTCGTAAGTTTCTGTAGCAAGCGAATCTTTTAATGAACTCAAATACGCATCAAAATCAAAGCTACGGGGAGCAGAATTTACTCCCGTAGCCGGTGTTGGCAATACATCTGGTGTGGCCGACTTATAGTTTAAATAAACCAATATGCCTACCAAACTTAGTAGCACGCCAATGATAATTATTTGCGCTTTGTTAAATTGCATTAAGCTTCTTTTAAGGCTTGTTTAGCTTCAGCTTCTCTTTTAGCAGCTGTAGTTTTTACCATTTCGCTTTTCTTGATTTTCTCAACAAAAGTCTTAGCAGGTTTAAATGATGGAATGTAATGCTCATCAATAACCATGGCAGTGTTCTTTGAAATGTTACGAGCTATTTTCTTAGCGCGTCTTTTAATAATGAATGATCCAAATCCACGGAAGTAAACATTTTTTCCTTCTGTCATGTTG
>JAUYMZ010000049.1 GCA_030699355.1 Bacteroidota bacterium
GTTAGATCTAATCCTGAGCGTAACGCAGTGGAGCGAAGGACCTCTTTGTATGTAGTAAGATTTTTCCGGACAGCAATAATTCGTAATCCGTAATTCGTAATCCCTAATCCATAATTCATAATTCATAATTCATAATTCATATTATATTTGAAGCTTTATTGGAATTATGATACAAGATTTAATAAAGGCCCAGCTAGCCTATGCCATTCAGCAATTGTTTGGAATAGAAATAAAGCCGGAGGCCGTGGTTATAGAAAAAACAGCCGCAAACTTTGAAGGAGATTTTACTTATGTGGTATTTCCTTTACTAAAAATAAGCAAGAAAAATCCAGAACAAACAGCGCAGGTTATTGGCGATTTTTTACTACAACATTTTCCCGAACTTGAGACTTTTCAAGTAGTAAAGGGATTTCTAAATTTGAGCATCAAATCAGATTATTGGTTGCGTTTTTTACAAAGTGTTGGTTCAAACCAAAATTATGGTATGGCTGAACCCAATAGCAAAGAGCCAGTTTTGGTAGAATATTCTTCGCCCAATACCAATAAACCTTTGCACCTCGGACATATCAGGAATAATTTATTGGGCTTTGCGGTTGCCGAAATATTAAAGGCCAATGGCCACAAAGTTTTTACCTGTAATTTGGTAAACGATAGGGGTATTCATATTTGTAAAAGTATGTATGCTTGGATGCAGTTTGGAAATGGTGAAACGCCCGAAAGTAGCGGCTTAAAGGGAGATCATTTGGTTGGAAAATACTATGTTATTTTTGATAAAAACTACAAACAAGAAATAAAAGATTTAATAGAAAAAGGATTGTTAGAAGAGGATGCCGCCAAACATGCACCAAGCATTTTAGCCGCGCAAGATTTATTGGTTAAATGGGAGGCAGGCGATGAACAAACTTTAGCCGTTTGGAAAATGATGAATGGCTGGGTGTACAAAGGATTTGAGCATACTTACCAAAAGTTAGGCGTGCAATTTGATCAATTTTATTACGAATCAAATACCTACTTATTGGGTAAAGAAATAGTGCAGGAGGGCTTAAGCAAAGGAGTGTTTTTTACCAAAGAAAATGGCTCTGTTTGGATTGATTTAAACGAAGAAGGATTAGACCAAAAATTGGTTTTACGGGCAGATGGAACCTCGGTATATATTACCCAAGACCTTGGAACAGCTGAGTTAAAATTTCAAGATTTTAATTGCAATAGGTCGATTTATGTTGTGGGCAACGAGCAAGAATACCACTTTAAGGTGCTACAGCAAATTGCCCTTAAACTAGGTAAAACTTACGCCGCTGGAATATATCACCTTAGTTACGGAATGGTGGAATTGCCGCATGGTAAAATGAAAAGTAGGGAAGGAACCGTGGTAGATGCAGATGATTTAATTGCTGAAATGGAGCATACTGCCAAAGAAACCACGCAAGCTCTGGGAAAAATGGAAGGCGAATCGGAAGAAGCCTTGATACAACTATACCATACTATTGGAATGGGTGCGCTTAAATACTATTTGTTAAAAGTAGACCCACGCAAAAAAATGTTGTTTAACCCAGAAGAGAGCATCGATTTTCAGGGAAATACCGGACCATTTATTCAATATACACACGCTCGTATTAAATCTATTTTGCGTATGGTTGGAACCCACGATGGGAATTTCCAACTATCTAATATTGTGCTCAGTAAAGTAGAAAAGGAATTAATGGTAAAGCTTTATCAATACCCGCTGGTAATTGCCGAAGCTGGAAAAGATATGAGTCCGGGAGTATTATGTAATTACATTTACGAACTGGCAAAAATATTCAGTTTGTTCTACCATGACCACACCATTATGAAGGAAGAAAATGCAGATCAAAAAGGATTTAGAATTGCGGCCTGCAAGCTTACAGCACATGTAATTAAATCTGGATTTGCCTTGTTGGGTATTCAAGTTCCAGAAAAAATGTAATGCTTATGCGCAACATTGTTTTAATTTGGATAAGTTTATTGTTTGTTGTTTCGTGCGATCCAACCAAACAATACATGAAATTGGGAAACCAATCTTATCAATTGGGAGATATGGATGCGGCTGCCAATTATTTTTACAATACCTTATTGGTAAAACCCAATCATTTTGAAGCCAAACAAGCCTTGCAAAAAAGTGGAAGTATTGTATTGCAAAATAAGTTTTCTAGTTTCAATAAATACGTAATCGAAAAAGACGACGAGAGAGCTATCAAGCAATACCTTTCTGCCAAAAAGTACCATGCTCGTTGCTTATCTGTTGGTATAGATTTGCCTTGGGCTTCTATGTACGACCCAATTTTTGAAGATTTAAAAAATGAATTTGTTTCCACCCAATACGATATTGGTTTGGCGCACATGAATAACAATAAATACGACCAAGCCGAGCAGGTTTTCACCAAAATTGCAGAGATAGACCCAACCTATAAAGATGCCACTGTTTTGCGCTTAAAAAGTATTCTAGAACCACTCTATAAGCACGGACAAAAAATGATGGAACTAGAACAGTACAAAGAGGCTTACCGAGATTTTGAAAAGGTAGTAAAATTGGATCAAACCTATAAAAATGCCCTGAACCTAAGAGATGAAGCGATCAAAAAAGCATCTGTTGGTTTAGGCGTTTTGCCTGTTCAAAACCAAACCCGATTGCAAGGATTTGATACCCGCTTATACCAGCAAATTGTGGCAACTTTGGTTCAGCATAAAAACCCCTTTTTAAAAGTAGTAGATAGAAGCTCTTTGGAAAGTATGTTGCGCGAACAATCTTTGGGCATGAGTGGTATTATTGACCCAGAAAGCGCTGCCAAGGCGGGTAAAATTATTGGACTAAAATATGTTCTTATGACCGCAATTAGTGATTTGGTTTACGAAGATGCGGGCATGCAAAAAGATTCTATAGAAGCATATGAAGCCTATTCAGAACAAATTCCTTCCAATATTCCCAATGGTTTGCCGCAAACGATAACGCGGTTTAAAAAAGTAAAATACCAAGACCAACACCAAAAACGTCGCTTGTATTACCGCGTTTTTTACCAATTGGTTTCTACCCAAACTGCGCAAGTAGTTGCCAGCGACGTGTTGAGCGAAGAGGTAAGCGATGAAGTACATTTTGCGAGCTATAAGGGTAACGTAAGCATGCTTTATCCAGAATTGCCTGTAACCAAAAGTATGCCGCCAAAACCCACCGCATTCAGAGAGCAATTTAATCAGGTTAAAAGAAATGTGGCCTCACGAGAAGAACTCACTCAGGAGGTTTGCAAAAAAATAGCCAAGCTCATCGTAGAAGATTTACATATTTACATAGAAAAATGACAATTGGTCATACGCGTTTCTTTGGTTCAGTCAAAATGGCTTTTAAATTGGTCTGAACCAAATCTTATTTAGTGGAAATAAGTCATAATGTCTTGTTAATCAGTTTGGAATATTGCTTGTTGAAAGGAATGTACAAACCAAAAAAATTAATAAAAAACAATATGACACTTATTAAAATGAATCCGGCAAGAGAATTCTTCAGGGAGAGAATGATGCCAAATGAAGTAAACAGTTTATTCGAATCTTTCTTTAATGATGGATTGGGAAAGTTTGAACGCAATGTTTTTTTTACACCCCGCGTGGATGTTTTAGAGAAGACAAATCAATTTGAGGTACACTTGGCTTTACCCGGTTTAAAGAAAGAAGAAATTAATATTTCTATCGAAAAAAATACCATGACGGTGAGTGGTGAGCGTAAGTTGAAAAATGAAAACAAGGAAGATAAATTTCACATGGTTGAAAATTTTTACGGAAAGTTTTCTAGAAGTTTTACGTTACCAGAAAACATTGATACCACCAAAATTGAAGGCGCTTTTGAAGATGGCATGTTAAGCGTAATTTTACCTAAGGTAGAATTAAAACAAAATACCACCAAAGTGGTTATTAAGTAAACAAGCAGGGTAGCTTGAGTTTTCATAGGTTAAGAGTCCGCCCGGGCAACTGGGCGGGCTTTTTTTATTTAGTGTGGGTTTAAATGCTTGCTTTTGTTATTTTCGCACAAATACATGAAGGTTTATAGAAGCATTACATCTTTTCCTAAAATTACCAATGCCATTGTTACTCAAGGCACTTTCGACGGCGTTCACATAGCCCATCAAGTAATTTTAAAACAACTCAAAGAAATTGCTCAGGTAAAAGGAGGAGAAACGGTGTTAATTACATTCGACCCGCACCCGAGAACTGTGTTGTTTCCAGAAGATCACGGTTTGCAATTATTGAATACACCTGAAGAAAAAATTGCCTTGCTCGAAAAAGAAGGCATAGACCATTTGGTTATTTTGCCATTTACCAAAGAATTTTCTCGCCTCAGTTCGCTCGATTTTATCAAGGATATTTTATTAGATGCTATTGGAACAAAATATTTGGTTATTGGATACAATCACCGTTTTGGAAAAAACAGGGAAGGAAGTTTTGAACACCTGAAAGATTATGCCCCAACGTATGGATTTGAAATATTAGAAATTTCGGCGCAAGATTTAGACGAAGTAGCTGTAAGCTCAACCAAAATTAGAAATGCGCTTCAGCAAGGTGATGTAGCTTTGGCTAGCAGATTTTTGGGTCATCCATACGCAATAGATGCCAAAGTTGTTGAAGGAAAACAGTTGGGAAGAACCATTGGTTATCCAACGGCAAATTTATTTATTGAACACCCTTTAAAGCTAATTCCACAAGATGGAGTTTACGCTGTTTGGGTATTGGTTCAGGACAAAAAATACGGGGGAATGTTAAATATTGGCAATAATCCCACGGTGGCATTAAAAGGAAGAAGCATAGAAGTTAACATATTTAACTTTAGTGAAACTATTTATAATCAAAACATAAGTGTTCAATTTGTTGATAAGATAAGAGAGGAAGAGAAATTTAATAGCCTACAAGAACTAAAAACTCGCCTAGAATTGGATAAATTGCAGGCTTTAAAGATTCTCGCTTATTAGTAGATTGCATCCTCATGAAGTTACACAAAATTGGTTTTTATATAGGTATATTTTTCTTTCTGTTTGTTCCTCAAATTGTTTTAGCTCAAGTTACAGAAGAATCTCCCGATTCGCTGGAGCTTATAGAATACGACGAAGATGAAATAGAGGAGTCGCCAGAGTTTGATAGCGTGGTAGTAAGTTCCTATGATAAATATTGGGATTTTGTGCGCCCGCGTAATTTTCTTTTTGATACTGCTTTTGCTCCTGCACATAGCTTTTATCAATCTTGGGATACCATTACCATAAATCCGTATAAACGCGATTTAAAAAATATGGAAGATACCATCAGGTTGATTTTGGCCAATTACGATGATTGTTCTTTTCACCCACCTGCTATTGGGGATATTACTTCCAATTTTGGCTTTAGAAGGTGGGGGCGTCGACAAAAATTTCACTTTGGAACAGATATTCGCATGGAGGTGGGCGACCCTGTTTATGCCGCTTTTGAAGGGGTGGTGCGCATTGCCAAAAGAAGTGCAGATTATGGGTATGTAGTTGTAATTAGGCATAACAACGGATTAGAAACTTTATACGCTCATTTCTCTCAATTATTGGCCTACCCTGGGCAGCCGGTTAAAGGAGGCAATATTATTGGTTTAGCAGGAAGCACAGGCAGGTCTACGGGTCCGCATTTGCATTTTGAAGTACGTTTTCAAGGCGAAAAAATAGATCCTGCTTCCATCATTCATTTTCCGAGTGGTTCGCTCATGAATGATACTTTTCAGGTTGATAAAGGCTGCTTTAAACATTTATATGAAGTTCAATCGGCCAAATTAAAAGCTAAGAAAACAGCCACACCCAAATATATAAAAGCCAGAAAGGGCGATACCATTCAGAAAATTGCCAATAGGTATGGTTTAAGCGCCCAAAAAATTAGCAGACTCAATGGAATTAACTCCAAAACCAAGCTTAAATCTGGTCGCAGAATTAGGTTGAAGTAGCTTAGTTTGAATTTTTTCTATTCAGCCTAAAGTGATAAAAAGTTTGAAATTAATTGGCATTAACAATCAAAAAAATATTCGTATTTTCGAACTATAAAATCTCCTAATATGAAAAATGAAAACAATATTTTCAATAAAATTGCAGAGGCAAAAAGCTTTGAAAAAAATAATTGTTATGTTTCATTATCTGAAGAAGAAAAAAAATTAATCGAAAAAGGATTAAGTGATGCAGATAATGGGAAATTAAATCCTCATTCAGAAGCAATAAAGATTTATAATAAATATTTATAAACTTAATTTTCAAAGCATTGCAAACTAAGAATTATTAACAAACCTATGAAAATCATAAAAAATATCCTTAAAGTTTCGGCGGTATGCATTGCTTTGTTTTTAATTGGAGGATTTGTGTATTACCTCAACTATATAAAACCATTTAAAGAACAAATGGCCAAAACCATGCAGGTAAACTTTGATATGAATTTAATGATTGTGCATGGCGGTGGCGGTAATTCCGGAATTTTACTGCTAGATAGTATGGTTTTGGTTATAGATAGTAAAATGGATGAAGCTGCTATTGAATTACATAAAAAGGCTATCAACATTGCCGAAGGAAAACCAATTGTTCTTGTTAATACCCATTACCACCCAGACCATGTAGGTGGCAATCATTTATACGAAGGTGCTACCATTATTGCCGGTGGAAATTACAATGAAACCATGTGGAAACAAGAAACTGGCTTGAACCAATTGCCTACCATTTGGGTAAAAGATAGTTTAATCATAGAAACCAAATCAGAAAAAATAAGTATTGTTAATATTCCAAATCCTGCCCATACCGAAAGTGATTTGGTGGTATATTTACATAATAAAAAGGTACTGTTTACGGGTGATGTTGTGCTCAATAAACAAATCCCCATGCTATTAGGTTCAGCAAAACCCCAAGGCTATTTGAGTGCCTTTGATTATTTGAGTAATAGATTTGAACTAAGTACCATCATTCCAGGACATGGAAACATGGGTTCTTCTAAAGTATTTACCGATTTTAAACAGTATTTTTTAGATATGCAGGAAGCAAAAAATAATTCAGGTAGCGCAGATGAACTTATAGCAAAGTATGAAACTTGGACGCAATTGCCTTTTTTTATGTCGCCTAAGGCAACGATAAGAAAGTTTTAGTTTCTACAAAAAACCTAACTGCAACTTGGCCGATTCGCTCATTAAATCTTGGCTCCAAGGTGGATCAAAAGTTACGGTTACAGTTACCTCTTGAACGCCTTCCATGGCACCTAATTTCTCTTTAATTTCAGCTGGCATACTTTGGGCTGCCGGACAAAAAGGGGAGGTGAGCGACATGATAATTTCGATGTTTAATTCGTGCGACACATTAACCTCATAGATAAGTCCCAATTCATAAATATTTACTGGAATTTCTGGGTCGAATATGGTTTGCAAAACTTGAATGGCTTCATTTTGCACATCTACAAAATTTCTATTTGATTTAATTTCTTCGCTCATAATTATTATTCTTTAACGAGGGCAAAAGCATACATTTTCATTTGTTTAATCATGCTGGTAAAACCATTGCTTCTTTGTGAACCAATCATGCGGCTCATGCCAATTTTTTCTATAAAATATAGGTCGGTTTCTAAAATTTCTTTTGGATTTTTCCCACTCCAAATTTTAACTAATAAACTCACCAAACCCTTGGTAATTTCGGTATTGCTATCGGCTTCAAAATACAATTTACCATCTTGGTAAACGGGGAATAACCACACTTTACTCTGACAACCTTTTACAATATATTCATCAGATTTGTGTTCAGCATTCATCTCCGGAAGCTTTTTTCCCAAATCCATCAGGTAGAATAACTTGCTTTCTAAATCGTCTTCAAATAAAGAAAAGTCGTCTATAATTTCGTCTTGTAATTCTTTGCTTGTCATGTTATAAAAGCTTATTTATTCACTATTTTTTTAATAGCTTCCAACAAAATATTCACCTCTTCTACCGTATTGTAAATGGCAAAAGAAGCCCTAACCGTACCCTCAATGTCAAAAAAGCGCATCAATGGTTGCGTGCAATGATGTCCGGTTCTTACAGCAATGCCACGGGCATCTAACATTAGTCCCACATCAAAAGGGTGTTTTCCTTTAATCAAAAAAGACTGCACCGCCACCTTATCAGCCGCGGTACCATACAATTCTATTTGGTCTGAACCAAATGCTTGGTTCAGTTGATGTATACCCGAAGTAAAACTTTGTAAAAGCATGTTTTCGTGGGCAATGATATTGGCTTTTCCAATGCTATTTACAAAAGATAAGGCATGTTTAAAAGCAATTACATCGCCAATATTGGGAGTTCCTGCTTCAAATTTAAAAGGAATTTCGTTGTAGGTCGTTTTTTCAAAACTAACTTCTTTTATCATTTCACCGCCACCTTGATAAGGCGGCATAGCCTCCAACAATGCGCGTTTTCCGTATAAAACACCCACGCCTGTTGGACCATATAATTTGTGGCCGCTTAGGGTTAAGAAATCAACATCTAATTCTTGTACATCAATTTCTAAGTGCGAGCCAGCTTGTGCTCCATCCAACAAAACCACAGCATGGTGGGCATGTGCTGCTGCAATAATTTCTTCAACGGGATTAATGGTGCCCAAAGCATTGCTTGCCCATACACACGCCACTAATTTGGTTCGAACCGAAAGCAATTGATGAAATGCTGCCATGTCTAAAGTGCCATTGGCAAGCACCGGAATTACCTTTAAAATAGCGCCTTTCTCTTCGCAAATCATTTGCCAAGGCACAATATTGCTATGGTGCTCTAGGTACGAAATAATAATTTCATCTCCTGCTTGAAGGAACTTTCTGCCCCAAGTTTGAGCTACCAAATTAATGCTTTCTGTTACGCCTTTGGTAAAAATACACTCCTCCGGTTCGGCGGCATGTATAAATTGTTGCACCGCTTTTCGGGTATCTTCAAACATGCCGGTAGACCTATCAGCTAAGGTATGCGCACCCCTATGAATATTGGCATTGTCTACTTTATAATAGGTTTGCAACGCATCAATAACAGCCAATGGCTTTTGCGTGGTGGCCGCATTGTCTAAATACACCAAAGGATGTTTGTTTACCTCCTGATGAAGAATGGGAAACAAGCTCCTGATGTTTTGTACGTTTATAGCAGACATTCCTTGGGATTGATGGTATTATAATTTTCTTTCAATTTCTGATTCTAAAATAGCAACTAATTCAGGAATTTTTATTTTTTCTGCAATGTCATCAGCAAAGGCATTCAAGAGCAATCTTCTTGCTTCTTGTTCGCTAATTCCCCTGCTTCTTAAGTAGAACATAGGTTCTTCATCTAACTGACCAATTGTTGCTCCGTGGGTACATTTTACATCATCGGCAAAAATTTCTAATTGCGGTTTGGTGTTAATGGTGGCGGTATTGCTTAATAAAATATTCTGATTTCTTTGGTAGGCATTGGTTTTTTGGGCGTCTTCGTGCACTACAATTTTGCCATTAAAAACAGCCACTGCATCATCCTTTAAAATGCCTTTGTATTTTTCGTCGCTAAAACAATGCGGCATGGCATGATCAACCCTACTATGGTTATCTACAAACTGCTTTCCATCTGGAATGTATAAGCCATACAACAGGCTATTGCAATTTTCGCCATTCATATAAAAATGCAGGTTATTTCTTACCCATTGTCCGTCTAAGGTAAGCGTAACCTGATTGATATTGGTATTGGCCAATTGGTGCAATTGGGTATAGTTGGTATGGAAAGTATCTCCGGCAGCCCTTTGTACTTTGTAGTGCTCTAGGCTTGCGTTTTCGGCTACAAAGATTTCATTTACTACGTTGGTAAAAGAAGCAAAAGAACCCACAGCCATATAATTTTCTATGATGGTAGCTGAGGCATTTTTCTCAATAATAATTAAATTTCTAGGTTGCTGAAACACACTGTGTTCGTTGGCATCCGTAATATTTGTAATCATTAAAGGGTGGGTAAGGCTTGCGCCTTCTGGCACAAATACAAATGCGCCATCACTCATTAAGGCGGTGTTTAGGGCCAATAAACCTTCCTTCGAGAAGTCTATATACTTACCAAAATGGGCGTCAAAAATGGCGCTATGCTCTTTTCTGGCCTGAGCCAAACTGCAAACTTTAATGCGCTCATCTGTTTCAAGCCATACCGATAGTTCTGGGAAAAGGCAGCCATTTACAAATACCAATTTGTTGGCCACAATTTTATTTAATATTCCAGCTTTAATGAGGGCATTTGCATCTAATTTGCTCACGCAAGAAGTGGTAAAATTTCCTTGCTGAACCGAGCGCAAATTACTGTATTTCCATTCTTCTAATTGGGTGGTAGGAATACCTAATTGTTCGTATGCGGCAAAAGCGTTTTTGCGCAAGCGAGCAAAATTATCGTCAGAAGCTTGGGCAGTATATAAATTAAAATCCGATTTTATCTGTTCTAAGAATGTCATGAATAAGTTGGGTTAAGAAAATGTAATTTGAGTTAAACAGCAGCTTCAACTTCCTGTTTGATCCAATCATAGCCTTTTACTTCTAGTTCTTTGGCTAAAGAGGCATCACCACTTTTTACAATTCTTCCTTTGTATAATACGTGAACAAAATCTGGAACAATATAATCTAATAATCTTTGGTAGTGGGTAATAACTAGGAAAGACCTTTCGCTGTTTCTCAATTTGTTAACTCCAGCCGACACCAAGCGCAAGGCATCAATATCCAAACCAGAATCGGTTTCATCCATTATACAAAACTTAGGTTCAAGCATAGCCATTTGAAACACTTCATTTCTCTTTTTTTCTCCACCGCTAAAGCCTTCGTTTAAAGAACGAGAGGTAAGAGATTTATCCATCTCCATTTCTTCCATTTTGCTACGCATAAATTTTAAGAAATCGGTTGCTTCCATGGGTTCTTGACCCAAATATTTGCGCTTTTCGTTGATGGCTGTTTTTAAGAAATTGGTACTGCTTACACCTGGAATTTCAACGGGATATTGAAAAGCTAAGAATAAACCCTCTCTGGCACGGTCTTCTGGCGAAAGTTCTAATAAGTCTTTGCCTAAAAAATCAACTTCTCCGCCGGTAACTTCATAATCTGCTCTTCCGGCTAAAACCGAAGATAAGGTGCTTTTTCCGGCACCATTCGGACCCATAATGGCGTGCACTTCGCCTGGTTTTATGTCTAAATTAATACCATTTAAAATGGCTTTTCCTTCTATAGATGCTTGTAAATTTTTGATTGATATCATGGTTATATTAAAAAAAATCTTGAGTTTATAAAATAAATAGGTTCAAACCGAAAGCTTAGCCAACGCTGCCTTCTAAAGAAACGGCCAATAATTTTTGAGCTTCTACGGCAAATTCCATTGGTAATTGGTTTAATACTTCTTTGCAAAAGCCATTTACAATAAGTGAAATAGCTTCTTCGAGTCCAATACCTCTTTGGGCGCAATAGAAAATTTGGTCTTCCCCAATTTTACTAGTACTGGCTTCGTGCTCCAGGGTTGCAGTATTGTTGTTCACTTCAATGTATGGAAAAGTATGTGCGCCACATTTGTCGCCAATTAGCATACTGTCGCACTGGGTGTAATTGCGCGCGCCTTCTGCTTTTTTGTTAATTTTCACTAAGCCTCTATACGAGTTATGTGATTTGCCTGCAGAGATTCCTTTAGAAACAATTCTACTTTTGGTGTTCTTGCCAATATGAATCATTTTGGTTCCAGTATCGGCTATTTGTGCGTTGTTGGTAACGGCTACCGAGAAAAATTCTCCTGTGCTATTGTCGCCTTTTAGGATACAACTTGGGTATTTCCAAGTAATGGCTGAACCCGTTTCAACTTGCGTCCAGCTAATCTTGCTGTTATTGCCTTCGCAAATACCTCTTTTGGTTACAAAATTATAGATACCACCTTTTCCATCTTTATCTCCTGGATACCAATTTTGCACGGTAGAATATTTGATTTCTGCATTGTTGTGGGCAACCAATTCTACCACAGCTGCATGCAATTGATGTTCATCGCGCATGGGAGCGGTGCAGCCTTCTAGGTAACTCACGTAGCTATCATCATCGGCAATAATTAGGGTACGTTCAAACTGACCTGTATTTTCTGCGTTTATTCTAAAATAAGTAGATAATTCCATTGGACATCTTACACCTTTTGGAATATAGACAAAAGAGCCATCAGAGAAAACGGCACTGTTTAATGCGGCGAAATAATTATCTGTTTGCGGAACTACCGAACCTATATACTTTTTAACCAATTCTGGGTGTTCATGCATGGCTTCTGAAATGGAGCAAAAGATTACACCTTTTTCTTTGAGCTGTTCTTTAAAAGTGGTGGCAATAGATACAGAATCAAAAACCGCATCTACGGCAACGCCGGTTAGGCGCTTTTGTTCTTGCAGGGAGATGCCTAATTTTTCAAATGTTTTAAGCAATTCAGGGTCTACCTGATCCAAACTATCTAATTGAATTTTTTGCTTAGGGGCGGCATAAAAAATAATATCTTGGTAATTGATAACCGGATAATTAAAGTTTTGCCAGTTTGGCTCCTCCATGGTAAGCCAATATTTGTAGGCTTTTAAACGCCATTCTAACATCCATTCGGGTTCATTTTTTTTGGCAGAGATAAACCTAACCGTATCTTCAGTTAGGCCCATTGGGGCGGTTTCCATCTCAATATCAGTAGTAAAACCGTACTTATATTCTTGTGTAACTACCTGATCTATAATGCCAACTTCTGGTTGCGACATATTGTTTTTATCTTAATTAAGTGAGCAAATTTAGGGATTATTTAGATTTATCTATACTAAATCTAAATAATATACAAAGGAATGATAAGTTTGTTTTGTACTGTTGATAATAGTTTTGAAAGAGTGATGAAAGAATCAACTTTTTTCATTTTCTGTATTTTAAAATCCGAATCTCAACTCTTCGGTTTTTAACTCTACCCTTTTCATTCAAGTTTGAAGCGATTGGGTTTTTGCTTCCCAATGGTGAATTAAGTTTTTATTGGGCGTCGACTGCTTTTTTGGTGGCTAAAACGGAGTAGGTCATGGGAATTTTATTGTCTAGGTGTTCAATTCTGTATTTATTTGGCTCGATGGCTATGGAATGGTTAAAGCAATTGTAAGGTGAATAATCAAACTCCTCTAGGCTATTTATTTCTAATCCATTTTTTATTAAGCTGTTTAGTACTTCACCCATGCTATGATTCCAAGATATATCAGTTAGGCTAATCTCAGCTGTTTTATCTGCATAGGTGCCGTTTGTGGTTTCTATGATGGCACCAGAGTTAAAATATCGATAGCCAATTTTTTCAAAGTTATAATCGAACATCCAAACAACAGGGTGAAATTCTACAAACACAAATTTGCCATTTGGCTTCAAGTAGGAGGCTATAATTTTTGCCCATTTATCTAAATCGGGTAGCCAACCAATGGTGCCGTAACTGGTAAATACGATGTCAAATTTCTCATCTAAATAGGAGGGAAGACTATATAAATCGCAACAAATAAACTTGGCCGTTGATTGTGTTTTTTCAGCTATTTCTTGGGCGTACTCAATAGCCTTATCCGAAAAGTCAATTCCTGTAACTGTTGCACCTAATCGCGAGAGGGATATAGAATCCTGACCAAAATGACATTGTAAATGCAGGATTTTTTTTCCTTTTACATCGCCTAGCATATCCAACTCAATGCTATTAAGGGAGCTTTTTCCTGCAAGAAAATGCTCCATGTTATAAAATTCAGATTTCACATGCGACTCGGTTCTATTGTTCCAAGCCTGCCTATTTATATCCAAGTAATTCTCTTCTGCTTCCATTCTTCTGAACCTAATTAAATTATTTATGCGTCCAACAAATTTAGATATTCAAAGAGCAAAATTACTTACATTCATATTACAATTCAGTCTTTATAAGTTGTTTTTAAGTAGTTTAGAGTAGAATGTGTCGGTAGTTAGTAAAATAAACTGATATCGTTTTTGAGTTGCCCTGTCATTGGTTTTCCCTGAAAGGTAGCCTGATTAAAATAGTTCTCCTTTAAAATCTTTTAGGGGAATTTCTAAATCAAGTAGTTCAACCTGAAAATTTTTAAAAGACTGAAGGGGTGCGAAAAATTTACTAAAAGATTTGCGGTCTTTGGTGATATATCCTTGTATATTTCTATTGAAGAGTTGTGCTATTAATTTACAATCATCTTTAACTATATCCCTACCAATTTCTTTTACTAGTTCTTTATCATTAAGTAAAACCGAATGAAATTCACCAGCAGATTTACCATCGAAAAAATCAAATGGAATAATTTTCACAAACTCCAACGGCAAATGGGTAGGGTCATCTTTTACGGAGTATTCTGCAATAACAATAGTGGATAAGTACATCTCAATTTTCTTTTCCAGAAAATATTTGAAGTAATCTTTTGCGTTTTGATGCAAATCGTCATTGCTTTTAAGCAATCTAATACAAAAAGAGGTGTCAAGCAAAATACTATTCATTTGCACCCCCTCTTATTTTTTGAAGCCAAGTATCTACATTAGGAACCGTATTCCATTTTGTCGAAGCTCGTTCAATTAACAAATCCAATTTATGTTCATCATAGTTTGGATTGTATGTGATGTAGTCAATTAATTTTAAGTCAAATGGTTTTCCATCTGCAAGGTTTTGTTTTCCCTTTGCCCTAACGCCATACACTTTGAACAAACGTTTTTCTCCCTCTAAAAGTTGTTGCTCGGTGGCACTGACTACCAACTTTCCGTATTCATTTGTTAACAGATGAAAATTTGGGTTGTTTCCTCCTTCTTCATTTATTTTACCATACAGCACAAATTCTGTCTCAATAAAAGTTGCCGCAACTTTAAAGTAAGAAGTGTTTTTGTTTATTTTTAAGATGGGGTCTTTTGTAGAAGAACTGTAAAATGAAATTTCAAGATTTTTTTCTGCTGCTTTACGCTGAAACTTATCAATAATTTCAGCTCGTTTATTGTCCAGAAAGTCGATGTTTCCTCTGATGTTAATTTCGGTGCTTAAACCATTGAAAAGTAATACACCCGAAATAGGAAGATAAAATAAGTTTCGGGCAGAACCTTCTTCTATTCTGTAGGATATGTGGGGTCTTTCAGCCTTATCCACTCTTGTTGGGTATAAAAAGGTTTCAACATCACTGATGATATCTTTTATCTCAGCAATGTCAATATCAATTGGCTTCAATGGTTTAATTCCGACTGTCCCATCAATTTTAACTTCTATGTAACCTTGTTCTTCCACAATACAAATTTATAAATTTAAAGTTATAGTTGAAGATTTTCATTTATTTCCAATCCGAAATTTATGTTTATTTAAATATTAAAATTTTGGTTAGTGACTTGTTAAGCAATACCCATGGAAAAATAAATTGGCCAATGGTGTCTCACAATTGGGGGTTTAGTTGCAACATCAGCTTCATTTTTGGCTCTTCGAGCCCATCGATACATTAGCTTTTATAGCCGTTTTATTTACTAAGAAAAATATCCAGGTCTTGATGCGAAGTATTTTTCTTTATTTGGTAAATAATAATAGAAAAAAGAATGTGAACTTGATCCACTATGAATTGCTATTTTCCTAATAACATATTCAACCATATCTCCATTTTTATAATTAAGATAACATTTTCGCCTTTCTAATAAATCACCAATTCTAACAATATATCCAAATCCAACTCCATAATTCGGGCTTAACGAATAAATAGCATTCTTATATTTCTTATGCTTTAATACCTTAATTAAAGAATCAGTTGCCTTATAACAACTTACCCAGAATTCATGACTTTCTGTTTTAACAAGTCTTTTCATATTTTCTTTACAATTATCCTTAATAGATTTTAATTGAATCTTATAATCTTTATAAGGTACAGTATAAATTATACCCTCTTCTTCGAACATTACTTTTTTATCGAAGTCTATACGAGTAAGCTTCATTGTGTCATAAATAACTGTATCAATTGGAAATAATAAAATTTCAGGTGAAAGAACCATTCCTTTAGTTTCTCCAAATAACATAAAGCATGAAATAGCTAATGTTAAAGTCCTGGTAGCGTATAGAATATTTTTCATTTGACTAAAATGGCTTATAACGTCAGACTATGAAAAGACCAATCCACAATCTGACTTGTAATACTAGTAATTAAAAAGTATAAATACAAAGCGTAACTGCTTAAATTTGAAGGTGTATATTCAAAAATCCCATTGGCACAAAGCCTAATTTGTTTTAAAACCTAAAACTTAGACTTATATAATCAGATTGAATTTAATTTTAAGCACATTTCATCTGGCGTTAAAACCGATATTTCACTCGTTTTAAAGTCCTTTGTATTTCTAGTTACAATAAAATTTATTCCTGCAATAGTTGAGGCACAAAGAATTTGAACAGCGTCTTCAAAGTCTTTATGATTGGATCGTAACCCTTTTTTCAATACATCAATATCCACTGGAATTACCTTGACAAATTCAAGAAGATTGAAAATAATCTTTCGAAGTTCTTTTTCTTCTACATATTTTTTCAATAAATAATGAGCAGTAGCTATTGAGTGAGAAGATGTAAATAGTTGAGCTTTATTTTCCTCCGTGCTTCTAAAAATTTCAATTGCATGTTTACTGAATGGTTTTCTGTCTGCAATTAAATCGACCAAAATATTGGTGTCAAGAAATATTTTTATCATATCAAATGTTTCTTTTCAATTGCAGCTCGTAATTCTTTCTCTTCGTCAAAGTCTTTAGGTAGCTTAACTGATCCAACTAACTTCTTCAGTTTTGGTGATAAATCCGAATTATAATTTTCCTCTGTTATAGTTTCAAGGTAGCTTTCTATCAATTCTGATAGACTTCTCCCTGTCTTTTTTGCATAAGATTTGGCTCTTTCTATAATTGTTTTATCTACTGTTAATGTTAGTTTAGTTGTCATGATACGTGTTTTAAAAACAAAAATACGTATTACGTAATTAAATTTCAAATCAAAATGGATAAACATTACTACGTTATCCTAATTTTCTGTAATAATTATTAAATCAAATTCTATTATAAATTTGGGCTGTCTGAACCGATGTTAACGCTTGTCAAATCGTCTTACATTTTAATGAGGAAATTTGACAAAAAAAAGGGATTGAATTTCCTTCAATCCCTTTTTTTAATATGTTTTACACGAGTTTATTATTTCACTTTTAATAACTTATGTACTTCTGAGGTGCCATTGGTGCTTAGCTTTAAAAAGTAAACGCCTTCGGCCAACTGTGCTGCTTCGGGAATAAAAACTTTTTGTAATCCTGCTTCGGTATTGATGGTTTTGCTCAACATTTTTTCTCCTTTTAAATTAGTTATCTCTATTACAACATGTGTTTCTGTATTTGAAGCAAAGCTAATTTCAAGGTCGTTTTTAAATGGATTTGGCAACACACTTTGAACCGATATTGGTTTTAGTTCTTCAACTGTTACCACAACAATTGGAGAGTACTCATTGCTGCCATCTAAATCTATTTGGTTCAGCCTATAATAGATTGTATTTGCGCCCAATTGTAAAGCTTCTTTATCTACATAGCTGTAAAAATTGGCTTTCACACTGTTTCCAGCTGCGTTTACTTTGGCAATGCTGCTAAAGTTTCTTCCATCTATGCTGCGTTCCAAACTAAAATAATCTGAGTTTATTTCGCTGGCTGTAGCCCAATTTAATTGAACTGCATTGTCTATTTTATTGCCTTTAAAATAAGCATAAATTACGGGTAATGGATTGTTGGTTCCGGTGCTGGCTATGCCGTATTGTTTGGTAAAGGTGCCCGTGCTAGGTAACCAAAAGCGTAAGGTCTGACCCAAAATATTAACTGAATCTGCTGGGTTTCTGGCTAAGTTCCATAATCCCGAAGCGCCGTTATCTCTGTTGGCTAAGTAAAAATCTGAATTACTTGCACTGGCCCCAATATTTCCTGCTGGCAATTGGAAAGTTGTTAAACAGCTATCGTAGGTACCATTTCCATAACTGTATAAAATCCAGTAGCGGTTATGTCCTGTTTTAGGTGAGCTTGTAATTACCGTATCTGGCAAAAAGCCTAAAGGATTTTCTCTAATATAGTGTGCAACCACATCCACGCTTCCAGATAAATTTTGGAAATCCATTTGAATGTTTTTACCTGCAAAACTTTGTACACCGCTGCTGGTAAATGTTACTTGTGTTCCATTTACAGTATCTAGTGGCAAAGAGCTAATAAACCAAGCAACTGCCGGATCAAAATTATTCATTTGTCCGCCATTGCAATTGCCTGAAGCATCAGATAATGGAACAGAGTTGGCTCCTTCATCGAATCTTAAATAGCAGGTAATATTTGGATTGCTTAAGGCCGGTATTTTGTTGTGTAATCCCAAACGAATAGCGCTCATAGACCGAGCAGTATTCCAAAAAACGAAGTTTTCTATACCAGCGTTTAAGCTGTTTGTTGTGCCAGCTTCTCTTCCTATATAGGTTGGACCCATTTTACTTACAACACTGCCAGATAAGGTTGTATCTATGCCCAAAGTACCGTTTACATATAATTTTAAATTGGTTCCATCGTAAGTGAGTGCAATATGCGACCAAGAGTTTAAAATGGTATTTACACTGCTAGAAAGGTTTAAATAGTCGTTGCTTGTTTTGATAGTTACTGTTGGTGTTAATCCGCTTAAGGTAATGGTTAAAGAAGTATCAGAAGCCAACGAATCTTTAGAATAAATTGTTCCCACAGCAATTAGGCTGCTTGGCCTAACCCATGTTTCTATGGTGAAATTGTTGCTTGGTTGGGTATTGGCGCTGTATGGAACAGAAATAAAATCATCAATACCATCTAATTGCAACCTAAAGCCGGCACCTGTTCCAGTAATTAAATTTTGAACCGTAATCGTTTTACTAGCGGTATCATTATTGGCGTCTCCATCACCACTTAGCTCCGACCAAATTTTAACTGTATAATTTCCAGGTAAGGTTGGTGTAAAACTACTGGTGAAAACAACATTTTCAGAAGTTCCAGGTAATATAAAAGAGATTACACTGCTATCATTATAAACTACGGCATTGGCATCGTTGTAAATACGTGCCCTAACCAAAGTGCTAAATTGGGTATTTGAACCATAATTGTAGAAGCTGGCAGCCGGAATAATGCTGCCCTGACCAATAGGGAAAGAATTACATGGAGAACTGATTTCGGAGGCTCCTAAATCATTGGCCATTTGTAACCTTGGTTCAATCATAAACCTAAAATTAGAATTGGTGGTTAAAAAGTCTGTCCATACAGTACCTCCAGATGGGGCGGTATAATAAAAGGTTTGTGCCCTGATAGGTATTTCAGATTGATAAGAGAAAGCAGCGTTTACGGTTCCCGTTTGTATCACACCTACAAAGAAAGTTCCAGCTATGGCAATAGGAGGGTTTACTGGTATGGTGTTTAAGCCCGCAGTAGTTAAAAAGTTGGGCGACGACCAAAGTAAGGTTCCGGGGGTGCCCGTGGCGGTAGTATCCCAAATACCTACTTTTAAACTGGTTCCACCTGTATTAAAGTTTACCCCAATTTGGTTAATACTATTGGAGCCTGTGTATGGAAACTTAGCCACAAAATCGCCTGTACCGCCATTAAATCCTACTCCACCATTTGGTCCACGCAGAGGGTCGGCGTAGTTATAGGTATTTAAGTTTACAACTTGGCCATATCGTTTTAAGTTATTGCTATTATTATCATCACTTAAACAAAATACCATTACAGTATCAAACCCAATGGTAGTTGGGGTATAATCTGGAAACACAATGGTTCTGCCTTGGTTTGGTAAAATGGTATCAACCATGAGCGAATCTAACATGGGATTTGTAGGCCCCACACTCATGTAAAACCATTGGTTATATAAAGTATCGGTTCCACCATTTCTAATATTGGCTTTTACGGTATGCGGAGTTGCAAATGGAATGGGTAATTTACCCAAAGAATACACTTCTAAAACTTGAGCATCTCTCTGTGGGGTTTTAACTCCAATAACTAACTGTGCCCTAAAACTACTGGTATTTGTTAAAGTTGTTAAGGTTGCTAAACTGGCTCCTTGCACATTTCTTTGTCCGTTTACAATGGCTGTATTGCAATTGTAAATAATGGCATTGGTACTGGGTGTGCTGGTTGTCCACTCATAAGCAACATAAACGCCACCTCCATTGTAAACAAAAGGTTTGCTGAGCGGAACAAAAAAGTTTGTTACAATATTTGGGATAGTCATAGCGCCATTATAATTGGTATCCATAACCGTTGGCGTGGTTAACAAAGTTGCCCAAGTAGTGCTTCTTAAATAGGTAGCATCACTGGTATTTACCATGTAGATTTTTATAGAACCATTAATGGGTGCAGTGTTTGCATTGGGATTATTTACAGAAAAACCCAATCTAAAAATAGTATCACCGGCATTTAATAAACCGGTAAATTCTGCGGCAGAATAAATGGCACAACTTCTATGTGCATTCACGTTATTCAATGGTCCTCTACCGGCGCCAGATGTTCCGTTGGCAGCGGCAGGTACATTAAAATAAGTGAAATTCTGTGCACTTACATATTGAGAAATTCCCAACAGTAAGAGCAGTTGAAATAAGGAAAGGTAAATTTTTTTCATATGATTTTAATTAATTGGTTCTAAATTACTTATTCTAATAATAAATACAAATTTATATTGAAAATAAGTTATTATTTCTTAAAAATGTATAAATTTTCATTTGGTTTGAACCCATAATTCTTGCTCTGTTAGCACAAAATATTTGCTACATTTGCCCATACATATGCATTTACATTATAAAGAATACGGAACAGGAAAGCCATTACTTATTTTACATGGTTTTATGGGTTCATTAGATAATTGGCATACCTTGGCAACACAATTTGGAAAAACGCACAGAGTATTTGCAATAGACCAACGTAACCATGGAAAATCTGGCCATTCAGAAAGACATACCTTAGCCCTTATGGTAGCAGATTTGAAACTTTTTATGGAGACCCATCAACTTAATAAAGCTTGCATTATTGGACATTCTATGGGTGGAAAAGTGGCAATGCAGTTTGCTTTAAATTACCCAGATTTGGTAGAAAAATTAATTGTGGTAGATATCGCGCCTAAGCTATACAAACGCGGACATGATGATGTGTTTCAGGCCATTTTTGCGGTAGAATTGGCTCAAATAGAAAGTAGAAAACAAGCTGAGCAAATGATGGAAGTATTTATGCCAGATTTTGGAACCAGGCAGTTTCTATTAAAGAATTTAGATAGGAGAGAAGATGGCACGTACGCTTGGAAAATGAACCTTAAAACCTTGCATGCAGATTATGAAGAAATCATTCAAGCTATTATCAGTGATGGCGTTTTTACTCAACCATGTTTGGTTATAAAAGGAGGTAATAGCAGGTATATAAATGAGGCCGATGAACTAGATTTTAATCAACTTTTTCCAAATAATGAAATAGTGGTGATTCCCAATGCCGGACATTGGGTGCATGCTGAAGCGCCACAACTATTTTTTGATGCCGTTTCTAATTTTTTAAATTAAGGAACAAAATTAAATTCTGTTTTAAGTTGTTCTAGCGTTTTTTCTACCACTTTTACTTGCATTTTTATATCTGTAAAAGGCCTGTCTTTGCTATCTTTAGATTGGGTAGAAATGGTATATGCAATCTCTACACCCGATAATAATTTACCAAAAACAGTATAATTTTTGTCTAAATGTGGAGTGCCGTTTCTATTGGTAACAATGTAAAATTGCGAACCGCTTGAAGCCTTTTCAGGATTGTTGGTTCGGGCCGCACCAATAGAGCCATAAGTATGTTTAATGCTGTCTATGATTTCGGCAGGAATCGTGTATCCTGGTCCGCCGGTACCATCATTGCTTGGGTCGGCATCTTTGCTGTTGGGGTCGCCGCCTTGTATCATAAAATCTTTGATTATTCTATGAAAAGTTACATCGTTATAATAGCCTTCTGCTGCTAACTTTAAAAAGTTATTTCTGTGCAAAGGCGTTTCCTTGTATAACCACATGTACATGGTGCCAAAGCTGGTTTTTATCTCTATTATCTTTTCGGTTTGAACCGAATCTTTGGGCGCAGGGATTTCTGCTATGGGTTTAACCTCATCTTTTTTACACGCAAATGCGAATAGGATCAAACCGAAAAATAGATAACTTAATTTTTTCATAATAAAATTGTTTCTACGAATATATTTTTTCTATTGATAAATGCAAGAGGCTGGTTTAAAACAAAAAAGCCAGAAGATATTTCTCCTGGCTTTTTTGGGTGTTTTAAACTTACAAGGTTCCTCTTCGGGCTTGCTCGGCCTCAATGGATTCAAACAAGGCTTGGAAATTTCCCTTGCCAAAAGATTTAGCCCCTTTGCGTTGAATGATTTCAAAAAACAAGGTTGGGCGGTCTTCCACGGGTTTGGTGAATATCTGAAGCAAATAACCTTCTTCATCTCTGTCTACCATAATGCCCCATTTTTTTAGCTCTTCTAAGTCTTCTTCAATAATGCCAACGCGGTCTTTAACGGTATCGTAATAGGTGCCAGGTACGTATAAAAATTCTACGCCACGTTTGCGCATTTCGCTAATGGTAAATATTATATCATTAGTGGCAACGGCAATGTGTTGGCAACCCGGACCCTTATAAAAATCTAAGTATTCTTCTACTTGAGATTTCTTTTTGCCATGAGCTGGTTCATTAATAGGGAATTTAATATAGCCATTTCCGTTGGTCATTACTTTGCTCATTAAAGCGGTGTATTCGGTAGAAATGTCTTTGTCATCGAAGGTAACTAAATTGGCAAAACCCATTGTTTCTGAATAGAAGTTCGACCATTTATTCATTTCGCCTAAGCTTACATTTCCAACCATGTGGTCTATGTAACGTAAGCCTGCATCTCCAGGCTGGTAGCCTGTTTCAAGCTTTTCGTAGCCCGGTAAAAACAAACCTGTATAATTTTTGCGTTCAACAAAAATATGAACCGTATCACCATAAGTATGTATGCCACTCATTTTTACTTCACCATCTTTATCTGAAATGGTTTTAGGTTCCATAAAAGATGTTGCGCCCCTGCTCATGGTTTGATGGTAGGCATCATAAGCATCATTTACCCACAAGGCAATTACACGCACCCCATCGCCATGCAATCTTAAATGCTGGGCAATCTCGCTTTCTGGGTCGAATGGAGTGGTAAGTACCAACCTAATTTTTCCTTGTTGCAAAACATACGATGTTCTGTCACGCAAGCCTGTTTCTAATCCGGCATAAGCGAGGTCTTGAAAACCAAAAGCTGTTTTGTAGTAATGGGCTGCTTGCTTGGCGTTTCCTACATATAATTCTACATAATCTGTTCCATTAATAGGAAGAAAATCTTGCGCTTTGTCGAAGATTTTGTCTCCGCTGTAAGTAAAGTTTTTTACTTCTGTTAAATCTGCTGTATTCATATATTGTTTTTTGTGGTTTATACTCTTTATTGCCAACTCTTGTAATAATCCGTTACTTCATAGTTCATGGCTTCTTTGGTAATTTTAACCGGATTAAATGGGTCTATCATTACGGCTAATTCATTGGTTTCTTTTTTGCCAATACTGCGCTCTATGGCGCCTGGGTGCGGACCATGCGGAAGGCCGCCTGGGTGCAGGGTAATTTGGCCTTTTTGAATATTATTACGGCTCATAAAATCGCCGTCTACATAATACAATAATTCATCGCTGTCTATATTACTGTGGTGGTAGGGGGCAGGAATAGCAGAAGGATGGTAATCGTACAGCCTTGGCACAAACGAACAAATTACAAAGTTCTTTCCTTGGAAAGTTTGATGAATAGGCGGCGGCATGTGAATGCGACCTGTAATAGGTTCAAAATTAAAGATAGAAAAAGCATAAGGATAATGGTTGCCATCCCAGCCTACCACATCAAAGGGATGGTTGCCATAAACATAAGGATAAATTAAGCCGCGCTTTTTAATATTGATGAGGAAATCTCCTTGTTCATCGCGGGTTTCTAGCTGGGTTGGACGTTTAAAATCGCGCTCACAGAAAGGAGAATGTTCTAGGTACTGACCATAATTATTGCGGTATCTATCGGGTGTTTCTATTGGACCAAATGACTCAACTATGAGCAATTTATTCTCGTTGGTTTCAAAATGCAATTGGTACACAGTTCCCCTTGGAATAATGAGGTAATCGCCGTATTCAAAAGCAATTTGACCGTACATGGTTTTAAGCGTGCCTATCCCTTTATGTACAAAAATCATTTCGTCGGCATCGGCATTTTTAAAATAGTAGTCTGTTAAACTTTTGCTGGGAGCTGCCAATCCAATGGTCATATCATCGTTTACAAAAAGTGTTTTTCTGCTTTTGATATAATCTTCATTCGGTTCAACTTGGTAACCCATAAAGCTTCTTGCTTGCAGGTTATCTTCAATAACTACTTCGGGTCGAACCGAATAAGGAACGCCATGTTCTTTAACAACTGTTGGCGGGTGAAGGTGGTAAACCAAAGACGATAAGCCAGCAAATCCTTCGGTTCCCACCAACTCTTCGTGGTACAAATTGCCATTAGGCTGGCGAAAAACAACGTGGCGCTTATTGGGTATATGGCCAGCTTGTTGGTAAATAGACATAGCTTGATATTTTAATGGCAACGAAAATATCTTTGGCCGAACCCAATCTACATGACCTACATCAGGTTTTTATATGATTTTTGTTTGACTAAGGTTTGGTTTAGCCGCTTAAAAATTAAATCCCACGTTTAGTCCGGGTTCAGGAAAAATAAATTTAGACCATTTATCATCTAATTGTTTAAAGCCATTGGGCAGGGTGCTGTGGTAAGCGCGGTGGGTCATACAAATAGAAGGTTGAAAGAAAAACTTATCCTTAAATAATTTGATATGATAGCCCACGCGGTACGAATTAAAAATTTGAAAGCCATCGTCTACTTTTTTCCCTTTTTCATCGGCAAAAATTTGCCAGGTTGGCATTACATCCAATTGGGCATACAAACCTTTCCATAAAAATCGCGTATAAGAGGCGGTTACGCCAAACTCCCGCACATAACCCGGAAATTTCTCTTCAGGTTTTTTGTAGGCGCTATTTAAAAAGGGATGAATGCCATTAGGCCAAGCATATTTCCAGGTTTTTGGAGCTAGTGTTATCATGTCTTTTCCGGTGATACGATAACCAATATTAAGTTGTCCAAAGTTGGGCGGATTTTCGGTATCTAAATTGCCCAATAAAACGAATAAAGAAGTACCCACAAACCAGCGCTTAAAAGTGCTATCTTGTTTGCTGTACTGGGCTTTTAATTGTAAACTACTTGCCATTAGGAAGGCCATGCTCATCCATAAAATTTTCTTTTGCATATAAATAATTGTTTAGGTTAAATGATAGGCAAAAGTATTGGCTTGGGTAGCTTACAGGCGTTAACTTAAGATAAGAAGTGGTGGTGTTGTCTGGGGAAATCATTTTACCTACAAAGAGGTCCTTCGCTCCACTGCGTTACGCTCAGGATGACAATGTTTTATATGATATGCAGAGGTCTTATTGGCGGCTTCGCCGCCAATAAGACCTCTGCCTTTAAAAATACCTTAGTGCTAAGTCTTTCTGAGCCTTAGCGAAGAATCTCATGCTGTTTCTGAAGAGTAAAAGTAAATAAGTATTATTTACTTTTTTGTATTTGAAAGAATCCTTGCCCTTAATCTGCTCAGTGAAACTGGCGTAATTCCCAGGTAACTGGCCAATTGATGTTGCGGTACACGCTGAATAAGGTCGGGTCTGTTTTGCAATAAGTTTATATAGCGCTGCTCTGGAGAGGAAGTTTTAAAGGCATCAAAATTAATTTGCTGTTTAGCCAAAAGTTCTTCAGATAAAACGCCACACATTTGCTGAAATTTGGGGAATTTAGCATTTAGTTCTGCGCCCATTTCTGCATTGGCAACTATTAATATGCAATTTTCTAAGCAGCTAATGGCATATTCAGAAGGTTCATTGGTTATGGCACAATGCGGAGTTAAACCTTCTAATTCTGTGTAAAAAGCGGTTGTTTTTTCCTCTCCATCAATTACATAATATTTGCGAATACAGCCTTTTAAAACAAAAAAATTATGCGCTGTAATTTCTCCTTCTTCCAATAAAATAGTTCCTTTTTTTACGGTTCTAAATATATCTAAAGAAAGTAAGGCATTCTTTTCCTCTTCGGTTAGGGTAATGTATTTTAAAATAAAATTGAGGAGTATATCTTGCATCGCTTGGTGATTTTAAATTGGCACTTCCATCAAAAGTATTTCTGCCTCATTGCTCTGGGCTACAATATCTAAGCTGTCTATCTCCCAAATGCCCAATCCATCGCGGGTGTTTAAGCTGTGATTATTAATGGTAAAATCGCCTTGTAATACAAAAGCATATACCCCATTTCCTGCCTTTTTAAGTGGATAGTTTGTAGTGAAATTGGCATCAAATTTTCCTAAATGAAACCACGCATCTTGGTTAATAAACACTCCTGCATCGTCTGCATTTGGCGAAACAATTTGCTGTAATTGGTTGTGCCTATCGGCTTCATTCAGTGTAATTTGATCGTACCGCGGGTTTACATTTCTTACCTTTGGAAACACCCAAATTTGAAGAAATTTAACCATATTATCTTTGTTTCTATTGTATTCGCTATGGGTAATTCCTGTTCCAGCGCTCATAATTTGAATATCGCCGCGTTTAATCACAGCAATATTTCCCATGCTATCCTTGTGTTCCAAATCGCCTTCTAAAGGAATGCTAATAATTTCCATATTATCATGCGGGTGTGTTCCAAATCCCATTCCTGCGGCCACTGTATCATCATTTAGCACACGCAAAACGCCAAAATGCATGCGTGCCGGATTGTGGTAGTTGGCAAAACTGAAAGTATGGTAACTGTTTAACCAACCATGATTGGCCATGCCCCTGGTATCGGCTTTATGAAGAACAAACTGTGACATAATTTTAGAAATTATTTTTGATGCAAAAGTAGGGATACTATTTTGCAAACGTCAAAAAAAAATAAGAGGAAAAATAAATACCTACCTACAAAGAAATGTACCCAAATAGGTTTAGGAAAAATACGGCTACGGTTATGCTGGCGTAAAGGAGATATTCGCCGAGGGAAGTGTATTTTCTGATATCTACGCCTTCCATTTTGCAGTAAACTACTAGGAGTATTTTTTCTACCATGAAGGAAATTACCGTGGCGTAGGCAATGCCTTCTATGCCCCAAATACCAATAAACCAGAACGATAAAATGATATTTAAAATAAGGTAATTGGTGCTTACCAAATAGAATATTCTGTTTTTCATTAAACCCATGATAACGGTTTGTGGAAACAACATTCTGCTTACAATTAGCAATAAGTATATGTTAAAGATTTTATAACCGCCTAATAAATCTTGGTTATAGGCCAAGGCAAAAAAGTGTTTGCTAAACAATAAGAGTAGGATGGTACCTGGAAATAACCAACGCATTAAGCGGGTAGAGGAGGCTTTGAGTTTGGCTAAGCCATCTTCTAACATTCCAGATTTATTTAGGTTGGCAATTTCGCCACTGTAAATATTGCTGAGCGAGTTGGCTAAAATTAAAAATATTGGCAACTCTTTAGAGCCGTATCTAAAGATGGTAAATTGAATAGGGTCGAAATAATATTCTACAATATAACTGTTGATATAAT
>JAUYMZ010000051.1 GCA_030699355.1 Bacteroidota bacterium
AAATTTCAATTAAACTAGATTGGTAATAATCCAAAATTAAAATTTGCTTTTACCAAATTAACTTGCGACTTTTGGGTTTCATATTAAAATAATTAATATGTGAAAATAGACAATTTAATGAAAATAACACCATTAAATTAATGTTACACTAAATTTTCAAGGACTTTTAAGAAAAAATTAAGGATTTATAATTTGGTAACCACTACTTGATTTAATTTTAAAAGTAGTACGATTAGATTCTGATTTTATAAAAAATCTAGCTGCTTTTCCTGGCTCTATACTAAACTTTTTGAGTAGAATACTTTGCTCTTCCGTGCCAGCTAATTCTGAAACAATAAAAGTGTCTGTTTCTGTTCCGGCATTTATAATTTCAATGTATTTGCCTTTTTTGGTTTGAACCAAATCTACCAGCGATTTAAAAGGATAGAGCGAAGAATATTTATGTATTCTATAACTGTGCAGAGGCTTCCACTGATAAGCCTTTTCATTCCAACGTGTATTTTGGTAGGTATAAGCTTGCCATAAAACTTTCTTTCGCCTCGTATTTACCTCAAAAAAATGGGGCAAACTTCCCATACAAACCAAGTATTTATTTTTGCCAGTCTCTTTTACTGAACCCATTTGTGCGGCATAATAATCCTTATCCAAATAGTTTTTAAAGTAAATCGACTTTTTAACTTCATTCTCTATGTTTAACTCGTTTGCCACCAAGAGTTCTGTTATACCAGAACCGGTTGTAGGATTTCCATTATTTAAAATGAGCAAATTGCCAGCTTTATTAAAAACGGGAGCATGTTGTTGCTCAAAAGCAAGTCCGTTTTCAAGCGAATCCATAAAGTTAATTTTTTTTAATCCATACCTATAAATAATGTTTTTACTAGCCTTATCAATTTTCATAACCGTATTAAACGTTTTAAAACTAGCATAAATAATTTGCCTGGATTCATCTACAGCCATGCCATTTAAATGTCCTAGGCGACTAGGATTAAAAACCTCTGCTGTTGGAGATATATTAAGTTGCCTTTTGAGTTCTGGCAATAAATCAAATCGCCAAACTTCATTTCGCTCCGTGTCAAATTCAACCATGGTTTCACAAATTAGATTATCTGGCACTCCTACTAAATCGGCAGAAACATCAAAATCTGCCACAGCTTTCTTACCGGCAGCTAAATAATTTCCTGAACTTAATTTTTCAAACTCGTGGTGAAACTTATCTGCTCTGCCCTCCGTATCTCCGTGTTTGGTTGGACCAATCCAAACCATTTCACCATTTAACAGCATCTCTTTTACCTCACCCAATCTATTATCTACCAGTGTTAAGGTTCCTTGTGGAGTTAAATTAATATCTCTTATGGCATGGTCTATTTTGTAATTTAAGTACATCACAGGTTTTCCCTGCATATCTATGGCAAGTTTTAATCCATCAACCAGCATTATTCCTTTATCTCTTTTCTTGTTTGGCTTGGTATAAACCAATTTTTGAACATTGGTATCTAGCAATTCACTGCTACCTAAATACAATACAAATTCTTTAGAGGTATAAATTGTTTTTGAGCCACTTTTTGCCTCATAAAACCATTTGTATGTATTTCCAAACTCAAAAGGTTCTGTTAACAATGCATATCGATACTTGCTCTTGTGCGTATATATACTTTTGCAGCTTTCTGCTCTTTCATTGCACTTTTGTATATAAAACAAATAGCTATTTGCGTTTTGAACCCTTGGCACTTCAAACAAAATTTGTCTATAGTTTAGGGTATTTCCATCCATGGGCAAAACCTCTTGCGCCCATAATCTCAGAGAAAAAAATAACCCTAGGATGCTTATGAAAAAATATTTCCAATTCATACTACTTTTAATTAAATTTAAGCTGAGTTGCAAATAAAACCTTTTCATTTGTATTTTCGACCCATGCTTTTGCGCCTTCATTTTCTGAGGATACCCATTGTTTTGTTTGTTGTTATATCAGCAGCATGTTTAGGTTCAGCCTGCCAAAGAGCCAAACAAGCAGATAGCAGTGCCCTTGCTTTCATAGCTATTGATACCACTTTAATTCCATTGAATGAATATGGCCAAGCTATTAAATATGGGCGGGAGCTAATGCTTAAAACAGCTTATTATATTGGGCCAAATGGCATAAACGGACAATACCTTGGCAATAAAATGAATTGCAGCAATTGCCATTTAGAAGGAGGCACCGTTCCTTATGCCTTAAGTTTATTGCATGCGCAAACCTCATACCCGCAATACAGAGCCAGAGAAAATAAAGTGTTATCTTTAGCCGAGCGTGTAAATAATTGCATTATGCGCCCCCATAGCGGTAGGCCTTTGCCATTAGATGGAAAAGAAATGAATGCGTTTCTATCTTATTTTAGGTGGTTAAATTCTTTTGTAGATAAAACCGATACACTTTATCAGTTAAAAGGCTTGCCCATAACCTATCCCAATAGG
>JAUYMZ010000055.1 GCA_030699355.1 Bacteroidota bacterium
CTGCAATTTATATATGGCCTTTAAATAATTTTCTTCTGTGAATGAATACATGGCGCAAAAATATATAATTTTTAGACAAGTCTAAAAATATTTTTTAATCATCCCAAAAATGAAGTTTTTTAAACAAGCTAAAATTCCTACATTTGCCCTATGATGTGGCAAAAATTTATCTCCTACCTTAGCTTTTGGAAAAAGCAAGAAACTGACACTCCGTCATCTTTTAATTTAAAAGTAATGCACGGCATCAATAGAATCAGCATTTTTATGTTTCTATTTGCCATAATAGTCATTGTTTACCGTTTGGTACGCACCTTGTAATTAAAATTCTACCAAAAAAAAATAAATAAATTATGATTATCTACATTATCGTTCCTATGTTGCTTAGCTTATACGTAAGCTGGCGTTTTAAATCAAAGGTTAAAGAATATTCACAAGTTGGTTTAGCTAATCAATTAAGTGGCGTTGAGATTGCTGAAAGAATGCTAAAAGACAATGGCATTTATGATGTACAAGTTTTATGTACAGAGGGTGAACTTACAGACCATTACCACCCAGATAAAAAAACAGTAAACTTAAGTCATGATGTTTATTATGGCCGCAGCGTTATTGCTGCAGCAGTAGCCGCGCATGAGTGCGGACATGCCGTGCAACATGCCAACGCTTATTCTTGGTTAACTTTTAGATCTAAAGTGGTGCCTGTAGTTAGTGTTACTTCAAGGTACGTTCAATGGGTATTATTAGGCGGGATACTATTAATTAATACCTTTCCTCAATTGTTGTTAATTGGTATCTTGTTATTTACTGCTACCACTGTTTTTACCATCATTACACTACCAGTAGAATTTGATGCTAGTAAAAGAGCATTGGCTTGGCTTGACACAAACGGAATTGTAAGAAAAGAAGAATATCCAATGACCAAAGATGCTTTAAAATGGGCTGCTAGCACTTATGTTGTTGCTGCCATCGCATCTATTGCAACTTTATTATACTACGTACAAATTTATATGGGAAGAAGATAATTCACTTCCCTACATTTGAATTACAAAAAAAGCCTGAAAGAAATTTCAGGCTTTTTTTATGGCTAATTTTCTTGAGATTGTAAACACAAATTACCTACCTTATACAATAACCTTGCTCCTACATTTGCATCCCATTCATCTTTTCCCGGAGCTACTTCATTTATATCAAATCCAATAATTTTTTTCTTGGCCTGAACCAACATCTTAACAAGGTAAACAACTTGCTCAAACTCAAATCCACCTGGCACTGGAGTTCCAGTATTAGGACAAAGTTTTGGGTCTAAACCATCAATATCAATACTCAGATAAATTTTATCTGGAAGGCTTGCTATAATTTGGGTACAAATAGCATCCCAAGTTTCACCTGTATATTGTTTGGCTTTTATTTGGTCGTCGTAAAAAGTAGTAATGCGCGCGTCGGTTTCACTTAATATCTTTTCATCTTCGCAGTAATCTCTAATTCCAACCTGAACCAAAGAATTGACTCCAGGCACCTGCAAAGCATTATACATAATAGATGCATGAGAGTAAGTAAATCCTTCGTAGGCCACGCGTAAATCTGCATGTGCATCAATTTGAAGGATACCAATGCTTTTATACTCTTGCGCTATTGCTTCAATTAAACCTAAAGGTGTGCTATGGTCACCACCCAATAAGGCAACAACTTTGCCCTTTTTCATCCATTTAAGCGCATCTTTTTTAACCTTTTTATTTAGGTTCAAACAAGCCTCATTAATTTCTTTTTGAATGTTGCGCATGGTCGAATTTTTATCCGCCGTTTTTCCAAGCGCATACATATCTATGTATTTTTCTGCTTTTTTTCTGAGCTTTTTACTGGTTTCGGATACCTTAGTATCAATAGGCAACATGGCCATACCTTTTTTCCAGGCATCTTTTACATTGGCATCATACAAGTCTACTTGGTAAGATGCCTCATAAACAGCAGCCGGACCATCGGCAGTACCCGCGCTGTAAGAAACAGTAACTTCCCAAGGAACTGGAATAATGACTAAATCGGCTTCTTCGGGGGTAAATGGTAAACCATAAATATTGTTCTCAGCATCTCCAATATCATTGGGATTAAAGCTGTTTATTTTATCTTGTTTCGACAATTTATTCATATTGATTTCTTTTCTAGTAAATATTCCTTCTATTTAGAGCTTGTTGGTACCGGGTTGCATTTTGCTTATGTTGTTCAAAAGATTGCGCAAAAGAGTGATATCCGCTAAAGTCTTCTTTGGCACAAAAGTACAAATATTTATGCTGGCCTGCATTTAAAACTGCGTCTAAAGCTTGAATAGATGGCGTGCATATTGGTCCCGGAGGTAATCCAAGTTGCGTATAAGTATTATAAGGAGATTGAATAGCAGTATGCAAGCTAGTTACACGTTTAATGGTTTTATCTTTCCATGCAAACAAAATGGTTGGATCAGCCTGAAGTGGCATTCCTACTCTCATTCTATTTAAATACACACCGGCTATGGTGGGCATTTCATCTACCTTATTGCTTTCTTTTTGAACAATAGAAGCCAAAATACTTACTTCTATTTTTGTTAATTGTAAGTCCATAGCCTTGTTTATACGTGCTGTGCTCCAGAATTGCTGGTATTCTTTTTCCATCCGTGCCAGTAATGATAATACATCTGTGTTCCAGTAAAAATTATAGGTATTAGGAATAAATAAAGCTACAATAGTTTCTTTATTCATTCCCAATGAACTTAAATAGGCGGTATCTGCTAATAAATTTTGAAGTGAACTGCTATCTATCATTAATTGTTTAGAAAAAAATGAGGCTATTTCTTCCGTATTCTCTGCATATTTAAAAACTACATCTACCGGCTGATGTCGGCCTTTGTATAACATTTTTATGATGGCTGCATTACTCATGTTTTCACTCAAAATATATTTTCCTGTTTTAAGCTTTTGGTCTAATTGAACCCATTTAGCCAAGCGCTCAAACGAAGCTTGATTTTGTAAAAACCCGCCTTCCCTTAATTGTTTAAACACCTCATCTAATTGCCTAGACGGATAAATATAGATTGCCGCTTCTTTCTTAAAACCGATTTCTTTTACGTTGGGTGAAAACAAATCGAGATAGGCTTTAAATCCAATAATAGCTATTAGAAGACAAGCCGCTAAAAGGAAAATTTGCTTTTTATTTTTAAGGTTTGCTGATGCGTTTTGTTTCATAAACGAATGAACTTAATTTAAATAAAGAATATGCTACAATATCTATTTTTTAGTTGTTAATTGATTTAATAATGCTTTCACTTCAAGCTGATTTGGATTTAATTGCAATACTTTTTTAAGCGAAACAACGGCCTCCTTTTGATTTCCTTTTAACAAATACAAGGAAGCCATATTTAACCAAGCTTGTTGCAAATCTGGATCCAATTGCAAAGCTTTTTGATAGGCCGAAAAAGCTAAATCTATTTCATTTAAATTGGCCAAGCAAAAACCATAATTTACCCAAGCTTCACTTTGCTTAGCTTGCAAACTTAAGCTTTTTTCAAAATTCACTTTCGCCTCATTAAATTTACCCTGCTGCACATACAAGGCCGCAAGTTTATTCATAAAATTCAAGTTTTCATTGGCTAAGTTTAGGGCTTGTTTAAAGCCTTGTTCTGCCTCTGCTAGTTTACCAATATTCTGATAAGCTTGCCCAATTCTATAACAAGTCCAAGCATCTTTTTCCTTTTCAATTTGAATGGTTTTAGCAGCAGAAATTAAGGCCGACCAATTTCCCTTTAAATAGTAAAAATGAATTTTAACATAAGCTTGCTCATTTAAATCTGATATAGATTGAATCCAAGTTTGAGCTGTATCTAAAATGCTTGCCTCACCTTCAAACTTTTCGAAATAGTTTAAACTCGCTTTTGCTTTAGAAAGCTCGTTTGTTTGCGCCACATTCACGCAATAAATCCCAGCAAATTCCTTTATTTTTTTAAGCTCTTCTTTTTTAACAGGTATTTTTATTTTATGATCATGCACCGTTACATGCGGAATATCTACCGAACCACTCTGAGGCATATGACAGGTAACGCAATTATCCATTTGGGCCATGCGCACTGATTTTTCTTCTGTACAAATATTTTCGGTATGACATTTAATACAGGCATTATTGAACGTTTCTTTGCCTGTAACTTTAACACTCACATGCGGATTGTGACAGGTAATACAAGTTAGTTGTAAGGTATTAAAATTGGCATCTTGCTTGGCCATTTTAGTTTCTTTGTTTGAACCAATAAAACAAGCACTTTGTTGCAGTCTTTGAGCATGCGATGCCATGATAAATTCGTCTTCGGCTCCTTTATACTTTGGCATATAAACTTGTAAAACCTTCCCTAAATCCATGCCCGGTTTAAAATCTGCAAACGACTTTCCGGGTTGCAAAACAGCATTACCCTGCAAGTGGCATCGTTGGCAAATATCAATTTGTCTTTCCCAAGGTAACTTGCGCGGGTTAACAATGGTATAATCAATAAACTTGGAGGTATCAATGATATTGCCTTGCAATTTATCCCAAACATGCACTTCCCCGGGTCCATGACATCTTTCACAATCAATGCCGTCTGGAATTTTAGTAAATTTATTTGCTGAACCTGGAGCAATTTCTGGCATGGCATTATGGCAACTCATGCATTCAAATTCTATGGCTCTACTAAACCTCACATTGCGGCCATTTTCAAATCCTGGAGGCAAATCCCAGCGTTTTTGCTGCGCATACCAAGTTAGCGGTAACTGGTAAATAAAACCATTGGTACTTGTTAAATGAGAGTTGGTATGTTGGCCCGAACCAATAATATAATCTACCCGCTCTAAACGCTGGTATACCGTGTCTTTCCCTTGCAATCGATACTCCAAAACATACATACTATCACCTATCCATTTAGGTAAATAATAAAAATTTAAAGTAGTATCGTAAATGGGTTTTACTTGGTGAAAATTGGCAGACGAACGAGATTTACTTGCTCTTCCAAAGGATTGCCCCATGCCTGTTTCTATGAAACTTTCATAAATACTTTGGTGGCAAGCTCTGCAAGATTCCTTACCCACATATTGAACTGAATCGTGGTGGTTGAGGTAGGGAGATGTTTCAGCTGAATCTGTTGCGTTGTTGCAAAAAAAGTTGAAAAAGGCAATCAATAGCAGCCCTATAAAAAACTGTATGGAAATAGCCTTTCTCAATTAAATAAATGATAAATAATTTATTCGCTGATTTCAGATTGCCAAGCAATCATTCCGCCTAAAACGTTGCGCACATTGGTAAAACCTTCGCTCATTAGATACATTTTTGCGTTTCCGCTTCTTGCACCGCTGCGGCAATGAACCAATATTTCTTCGTTTTTAAGTGGTGCTAATTCTGCTAATTTACCAGGTAATTCTCCTAAAGGTATTAGCGTAGCACCAATATTAAATGCTTCATATTCGTGAACTTCTCGAACATCAAATAAATTTAATTTTTCACCTTTTTGCATGCGCTCATGCAATTCTTGCACAGTAATGTCTGTATTCATATTTTATTCTTGTTTAACAATTAATTTTTTAGTGAATTTTTCTTGCGAATATCGGTTCTCAAAAACTACAAAGTACATCCCAGATTCTATTCCAAGCCATTCAACCCTATTATTTTTAGCCTCTAAATCTCTCACTTTTGCCCCTTGCATAGTATACAATGCTATAGCATATAGACTCAAATCTGGCAAATTTGTTTCAAAATAATTATTAGCAGGGTTAGGAAAAACTTGGATGTTTTGAGCTTCTTTAAAAATTGGTTCCGCTTTTCCCGTGGCTGAACCTAAAAATTTACGCATAATAGGTCTAATCATTAGGGCTCCTGGAATCTCGGTTGGATACCACCTTCCATCCATTTTATAAGCCATGTTTGGGTTCAAACCGAAACGGTAATTTTTATCTAGGCCAACGTTTAATACATAAGCATTTGTTTGCTCCCAACCAATGTAAAAAGAATCTTGAACAGGAATGGGTTCAACAAAACGATAAGAGGTAAAACCATTGATGGTATTGGTATAAGTTGGCTTTAAAACTTCTTGTGTGTACAAAACAAAATCGCGAACTGCCGGCTCATATAAGGGAGAAATACTTTTCCATACTTTTATTTGAAAGCGTTGTGTGCTTACATTTTGCTCTGATTGATTAAAGAAAATATAAACGCCAACCACCGAATCGGGTTCTTCTATTTTGAATTTCAAATTGGCCCCCACATTGGTTTTTTGCTTAATACCATATCCACCTTCAGCTGTACCATCATCATACGCATAGTAATTACTAAAAATAGTAGGCACTGTAAAAGTATCATTTCCTGTTACATTATCATTCTGATTACCACTAATTTTTAACCTGTATTGTGTTTTAAAAACCAAACTATCTGCCTCTACTGCACTGGCAAAATTAAAGGGTTTTGAGATGGTAACAGCAGAATCGCTTTGGGCCAAAATAGTTGGTAAAATATTGTTAAACTTATCCAGGGTATCGCCATCTGGCTTTATAACATTCCTAAAATAATCTACTGCATAGGCTTGATTATCGTGATTTACTATTCTAATTTTATCTGCCTGTGCATTGTAAAAACCTGGATTCTTTTGGTATTGATTCCAAGGCATGCTAGCGTAAGGACCTAAATAAATTCTTGGAGTATTGGTAAGAGCCATATCTTTTAGCGGGTCTTTGGAAGTTCTGCCTTTATTAAAACGAATATAATCTACATGCCAATGACTTAAATTTCCAGAGAGGCTACCCTTGTTTTTAAACCTAATTTGAAAATCATCGTGAAAGAAAATTGGGTTACGAATGATGTATTCAAAATAGGTGAATTTGTTTAGCAATGTATCATCGGCGGCAATCATAGCAATAACTTGGAATGATTCTTTACTCATTGAAGAATTTCTAAATTCAATTATCAAAGAATCGTCGGGATATACCTGGTCTGTTGTTCCTTGAGGTTCGTATTGATAATAAAAACTCAATATTACCGAATCCGAAATCTGAAAACCATTTAGACTCATAGAATGCGAGGTAAGTCTGTCTCCAATACCCTTTATTGGAAATGGAGAATATGCATTTCCGTTATGATCCAATCCATCGAAAGTAGCAACATTTATGCTGGGTTGATTAACCGGAAAATCATTGTTCACAAACACCCAATTATCTTGCCAACGCTGCTTACTTACTGTTATTCGCTCATTAGAAAAATCATCGAAAAAAGGCAATTGAATGCGCTTAACTAATTTAAATCCACTTACCAACCAATGGGCAAAATTAGCGGCACTATAAGTACTTTTAAAAATAAATCGTGCTTGGAAATTAGCATGTCTAAATCTACCACTATTTACAATAAATTGATGATTTATAAACTGTGGATTGTTTATTCCATTTCTCAATAAAACAGGAACCCAAATACCTAAATTATTTTTAAACTCCACAATCAATGAGTCTTGTATTGTATTTACATTACTCGATCTCAGCATAAAAGATAAGATGATAGAATCTGCTTCATCGTATTGAGAAATATCTATTGGGTTTGTCCACAAGGTATCTGCCGAACCAAAATTATTACTGGCATTTTCATATACTTCATTGGCAAAATTTCTTACATCTAACCGGGCTACATTTCCCCATTCGTAGGCTACATTTGTGCCTGGAACAACACGCACATCTTTACCAGAAAAGAAACGCCAATCAACCGATGAATCTGCTCCTTGAAATACTTGAAAATGATTGTAGGTATACAATGGCCATTTGTAGGATAGGCTCACTTTAGCTAATTCAAAACTTGCTATATTAGCGGTTTGAACCCAATTGGTATACGACTCAAATTTGATGGCAAATGTTTCGGAAGAAAATTCGCTGGGATTTAACGTAACAACAATTTCTAAGGGATTTGAGAAAGCGGAAGGTGTTTGCCAAATTAATTGCCAATCTCCCATTTTATTGTAGGCATAGACTAAAAAAGAATCGGTAGGCTGGTGAGTGATGCCTGGCGATAAGGAGAAACTTAGAAAAACTGGACTGCCAATATCAAATAATAAACCCGGTTTAGAGGCAAGCACATCTGTTAAACCAGCATTGCCGTAAGATAAGCCTACACTATCTAATGCATTAAAAATTACCTTTCGGTTTACAATTTCGGTTTGGCTTTTAACCCAAAGTAAGGAATCCACCTTTCCGTTAACAACAAAATGGTCGACAATTGGGTAGGAGATTCCATTTTTTTTGTGGAGTAAATTTATTTTAGGTTCAGACCGAGGAATGATTGGTTTATAATAAGGTAAAACCTGCTCCTGAGAGAAAGCTGAGATTCCATAAGAAAGGAATAAAAAAAATAAGACGTACTTTTTCAAATATTGCATTAAGGTATGGCCATAAATAAGTCTACAATTTCGCCACTTCGCATTGTTTCGCCTTCTTTAAAAGGAGGATTTTGTCTTTTTACAACTGCTCTTAAACTATCCTTAGCGGGTCCATCATACACTATAGTTCCGAGAGTTAGTAACGAACTTTCTATTAATTTTGTTGCATCTTGAACATTTAAACCAGTTAAATTAGGAATGGAAACCAAAGCACCACCGCTTCCATCTCCTACCAACAAATCGATGGTAGAGCCTTTTGTCAATTTAACACCCGGTTGCAAACTTTGTCCGTTCCAGAGTTGATCGAGTACTGCATTTTGGGCTATATCTGGTTTATAAGTTACAGCGCCAAGTTTGAGTCCCATGCCATTTAAAACAGATTCTGCATAGCGTAGGGAGCTATTAATTAAATTGGGCATAATTACCGTTGCGCTTGCATCAGAATTTATACTTAGGTAAATAATTCGACCTTCTTTAACCTTGGAATTAGGAACAGGATTTTGCTCTGCCACGGCAAGCTTAGGCAGTTTATCAACAAAAACGGTATCTGTAATAACATACCTTAATTTTTTTTCGAGCAAAATTTGCTCCACCTCTTCCATTTTTAAGCCTTTTAAATTGGGCAAAGTTAAAGATTGACCATGGCGTGTATATAAGCTTAAAGCTTGGGCAGCAATCCAAACCAATAAATAAATTGCTATGGCTACCAAGAATAAATTCAATAAAACTGATTTAATAAATCTCACGGTTGCAAAATATTAATAATTTAAGAGAGCACAAAGTTATCTTTGCCACATGTTTTCAATAAAAGATATTACTACCATTTCCCTCACTTTATTCGCTATTATAGATATAATTGGTTCGTTACCAATTATTATTAGCATTAAAAACAGACAAAAACACCTAGATTCTAGCAAGGCTACCTTGGCAGCGGGCTCACTTATGATTGCTTTTCTTTTTATTGGCGAACAATTTTTAGGCCTTTTTGGAGTAGATCTTCAATCTTTTGCCATTGCTGGTTCTATCGTAATTTTTATCATTGGATTAGAAATGATATTGGGAATAGAAATATTAAAGAACGATCCAAATGCGAAAACGGGAAGTATCATACCCATTGCCTTTCCAATAATTGCAGGTTCGGGTACTCTTACTACCATTATCAGTATGCGCGCTGTTTATACCATCCCTAACATTCTTATTGGCATCATTTTAAACCTAATTTTTGCGTTTTTAGTGATGCGTTCTGCGGGCTATATCGAGCGTAAACTAGGCGATTCAGGCTTATCACTTGTTCGCAAATTCTTCGGAATTGTTCTATTGAGTATTGCTGTTCGAATTTTTAAATCCAATTTCTAATTACGCTTGTCCGGTTGGGCCACCAAAGTTCATTGGAAATGGAGGAACCGATTCGTTCATGGCAATATCACCGTTCATGTCTTCAAACTTGCTGATATTATCGTTTAATGCCATTAATAAACGCTTGGCGTGATCAGGTGTAAGCACAATACGTGATTTAACTTTTGCCTTGGGTACGCCCGGCATAACCCTTACAAAATCGATTACAAACTCGCTATTTGAATGGGTAATAATGGCCAAGTTAGAATAAATTCCTTCTGCCATTTCTTCGCTTAATTCAATTTGTAATTGATTTTGATTGTTGTTGTTGTTATCCATTTTATATTTTTAAAAAATTACCTAAAATTATCAATTCCTAACTTAAAACTTAAATCTTATAGCTTAAAACCTAAATCTTATAGCTTAAAACTTAAATCTTAAAACTTAAATCTTATATCTTCACACAAACATTTTTTGTTTCTGTAAAAAACCGCAAAGCCTCCCAGCCTCCTTCTCTGCCAACACCACTTTGCTTAACCCCTCCAAAAGGCGTGCGTAAATCGCGCAATAGCCAGCAATTTATCCAAACTATTCCACTTTTAATTTGCGCCGCTACCCTATGCGCTTTGCTCAAATTTTCTGTAAACACCGTACATGCCAAACCATATTGCGTGCTATTGGCCATTTCTAAAACTTCCGCTTCCGAATCAAATGGCTGAATGCTTACAACTGGCCCAAAAATTTCTTCTTGATTGGTTCTACATAAATGTCCCAAACCTTCTATAACAGTTGGTTCAATAAAAAATCCTTGGCTGCAAATTCCTTCTACCTTAAACGCTTTTCCACCTGATAAAATTGTACCCCCTTCTTCTTTGGCAAGCTCAATATAACTTAGTACTTTATCAAAATGCACCTTACTAGCAATAGCGCCTACTTTGGTATCTGCATGCAGGGGGTCGCCAATTTTAAGGGAAGCAACCTGACTAACGAAAGCCGTTTTAAATTTTTCATAAATACTTCTTTCCACATAAATTCGGGAGCCGCACAAACAAATTTCGCCTTGGTTGGTAAAGCTTGCACGAACACTTTCTTTTACTGTTTTTTCAAAATCGCAATCCGCAAAAATGATAGAAGGATTTTTTCCTCCCAACTCTAAAGATAACTTTTTAAACATAGGGGCAGCAACACGGGCTATTTCTGCCCCTGTTTTGGTTCCGCCCGTAAAAGAAATAGCCGTAATTTTCTCGTGGGCTACAATGGCTGAACCCACTTTTGGTCCCAAACCATGAACAATATTTAATACCCCTTTTGGTAAGCCTGCATCTATGCAAATTTGACTAAATAAGTAGGCGGTCATCGGTGTAACTTCACTTGGTTTAGCCACTACACAATTTCCGGCGGCTAGGGCTGGTGCAATTTTCCAAGTGAATAAATATAGAGGTAAATTCCATGGGCTGATACAACCCACAATCCCGATTGGCGTTCGCAAAGTATAATTTAGCGCATGATTGCCCATTGGATGTGCTTCTGAAGCAAAATGCTCTATAGCGGTTGCAAAAAAATGAATATTAGATTGGGCTCTTGGAATTTCTCCATTCTTAGCCAACCAAAGTGGCTTGCCTTGATCTATACTTTCTGCTAAAGCCAATTCGGAGGTTCGCTCCTCTATAAGTTGGGCAATCTTTAGCATAATTTTGCTTCTTTCTGAAACTGGCATCTCACTCCAACTTGGAAACGCTGCTGCTGCCGCTTCGTATGCCAAAGCCACATCGCGTTCGTCGCTATCCGGACAAAAACTATACACTTCACCCGTGGCCGGGTTAATATTATCTATGTACAAACTGGAAACTGGAGCAAGCAATGCTCCGTTGATATAATTATGAATATTTTCCATGGGTTCAAACCTACTTAATGCAATTCAATTCCCCAACAAACAAATCTTAAAAAATAAAATATTTAAATTAAACCTTTGTTTCGTATCTTTACTCTAACAAAAAAATTTAATTATATGGCAAAGATTTCCAGAAAGGCATTTTTCTCTGCTGCGGGTTCAGAGGTATTTCAATCTGAATCGCCTTTAAAAGAATACCCCTACATAGATCCGAGCAATCAACATATACCAAGACACTTGCAAAAAACAAGCACCGGCATTGGAACCTACACAGGACCTTGGGGTGATGCACAAATTTTACATCTATTAAAACGCAGTTTATTTGGTGTTTCCAAAGCTGATTTTACGCATTTTAAAGGGAAAAGTTTATCTGAGTGTATAGACCAATTAATTAATTTCAGCAATACTCCCCCGCCACCGCCACTCAATAATTATGGAAACAATGCCAATCAAAACGACCCGGCAGTTCCTTTTGGACAAACTTGGGTAAATGCGGCCGTCAATCCAAATTTAGAAGGGGCTAGAATATTTTCGTTTAAATCTTGGTGGACTAGCTTAATGCTGAACCAAGACCGAAATATTCGAGAGAAAATGACCCTCTTTTGGCACAATCATTTTGCGAGTGAATCGCTGGTGGTGCAAGACAGTAGGTTTGTTTATAAACAAAACGCGCTTTTAAGAAGTATGTGTTTGGGCAATTTTAAGGAATTTGTAAAACAAGTTACCATAGACCCTGCCATGTTGTTATATTTAAATGGCAATCAAAATACCAAAACAGCCCCAGATGAAAACTATGCGAGGGAGCTTCAAGAATTATTTACCATTGGTAAAAACCTAAGCAGTCACTATACAGAAGAAGATGTGAGAGCAGCCGCGAGGGTTTTAACAGGATGGAGAATCAATAGA
>JAUYMZ010000079.1 GCA_030699355.1 Bacteroidota bacterium
CCTATCTGAAATGGCATTTGCCAATACAATTTGAGGTTGATATTTTCGTATTTTTTGAATAATTTGGAGTAGGTGTTTTTCATCTTTGGTAAAAAAGCCATCCCTAAAACCTAAGTTTTCTCTGTAGTTTATACCCAATATTTTACTAGAAGCCTCGGCTTCCTCTCTGCGTAAAGCCACGCTACCACGCGTTCCTAGTTCTCCTTCTGTTAAATCTACAATAGCTACTTTTTTACCAAGTTCTAAATGAGCAAGAATGGTTCCACTACAAGATAATTCTGCATCGTCTGGATGCGCTGCAAAAACAAGAATATCAACCTTCATTAATTATTTTATTTAGTTTTATTTTTGTTTTCTTGCTCTTGAATAAACTCTTTTACTTGCTCTACATTGAGTCTCTTGGCGATAATTTTTTTGTTTTCATCTAATAGGTAAAGAACTGGCGTACTATAAATATCGTATAGTTTACGAAAATTAGTTTCGTTATTTGGATCGTATACATTTAACCATTTAAACTGCTGCTCTCTTAGGTATTTTTGCCACTCTTTGGCATCTGGCGTTAAACTTACTCCGTATACATCAAAGAATTTTTTGCTGCTAAGGCTTGCTTTAGGATTTAACTCTTCATAAAGTTTTCTAAGCTTGGGCATTTCTTCTTTACATTTTCCACAGTTTGCATCCCAAAAAATAAGTAAGGTATAATTGGCTTTTACATTGTATAAACTATGATAAACATGGTTGGTATCTAACATGGTAAGATTTTGCCCGCGTAGACCAATTAAGTTATTGCGCAATTGGTCTGCTCTATCTTTCATTTTAAATAGGAGGGTTTCATCAATCCAGAATGCTTTTCCTTTGGCATAATATTGATCTACCATGTGTACAAAAACTTTATCCATACCCATGTAAGAAGAGGTTTCGTAATGGTTGGTAATCCAAAACAACATGTATTTGAAATTTTCTTTGCCGGTAGCTTTGCTCAACACAATATCGGCAGATTTAATAATGCTATCTGGAATTTGCGGGGTAAGTTTTAAGATAAAGCTCTCGAATTTATTATGAAATACAGGTGTTCTTACAATTCTATCATCAGCTAAATCCATATTGTCGAAGTAATGTTGGTAGTAGTAATTATATTGAAAGTTACTATCTATGATTTCACCTTTGCTGTTTCTAGGTGCATCTGGCACTTGAATTTCGGTCATCATTTTAAAGATTTTAGCTAAAAGTGTTGTTGGTTTTTTAGCCATAACTCCTTGTCTGTACTCATACAAATCGGTAGAAATTTTGCGGTATTTTTCTGTGAGAATTCTGGTTTGAGCGGTGTCTTTTGCTTCTTTGGCCTTTTTTAAATCTTCTTCGATGCTTCCTGCTTCTTTTCCAACCTCATTGGTAAATTTGGTATATTCAAAAAACACATCGTTTTCATAGGAGTTCTTAATTTTCATGGCACCTATAAGGTTGCTCAAATCGGTCTCAAGGCTAAAAAACATTTCACTTACAATAAAATCAAACATCAATGATTTTTCTGATGAGGCTATGAGATATACGCCACCTTCTAATGCTTTATCACCTTTAAAAACCATTTTACCAGATTTATCGGTAATGGCACTGTCTCTTAGGTATTGTTTATCACCAAAATAATAGCCCAAGAAAAATTTAGTTTCTGGCGCACCCTTAATGGTTATCGAAATATTGTAGGCATCTTTAGCAAAGCTTGTGAATCCAAAAAATAAAATAAATAGTAATAATAAGCTATGTTTTTTCATAATAGTTGTTGTCAATTAGCGCTGTGAAATTAACCATTTTCATGCCAATCCTGCAAATTCCTTACATAATTAATATATTTTTAAGTCTTTTCTTTTTTTAATTATTTTTAATTACATGACATTCATCATTTCTTTGGGCATTGGCTATGGTTATCTTTGAAAGATAAAATTCTAAACTTTAAAACAATGGAAAACAAAGCACACCTACCAGAAGCCCATGCTAAAATGATTGAATGGGTTAAAGAATTAGCCTTCTATAAAGATGAGTTAAAAACTTTTCAAAACAGATTAGAGGAAGTTGTTAAGGGTAACAATAAGCAAGAAGTTTTGGCAGAAGTTGAACATTTTCAAAATCAATTTATCAGACAAAATGAAGTGGTTGATACCTTAAGACATGATTTTAAGCAATTTGATAATAAAATTGCGGAGAGTGTTTTAAATAATCCTGTAGCCAGCGACCGCAGAAGCATTGAGATTCCGGCCGAATTGATAGATCAACACGATATGTTCTTAAAGATTTACAAGGAATTAAAAACAGATTTCGAGAAATTTTTGGCTAAGACTTTCTAACTTTGACGGCAATGATTAAGTTGCCCGATGCATTTATTGACAATATCCTGCTTCTATACCCACAAGAGGCAGGATATTTTTTTGAAGCCTTACAGCAGGATTCGAAAACCTCGATTCGATATAATAAGTTGAAACCTTCTTTGGAGTTTGAATCGGCATCTGTAGTTCCTTGGTGCAATTTGGGTAGGGTTTTAGCACAGCGACCTGCTTTTACGGAAGATCCTTCTTGGCATGCCGGTGCTTATTATGTGCAAGAAAGTTCGAGTATGTTTTTATATGCTTTGGTTCAGGCCGTAACCAAAGACTTGCAGGCACCGCTGGTTTTAGATTTATGCGCAGCACCTGGCGGTAAAACCACCACTTTAATAGATGCATTACCTTCTTCCTCATTGGTAGTAGCCAATGAAATTATAAAGTCGAGGGTAAATGTTTTACAAGAAAATTTGATTCGTTGGGGAAGTGCGCATACCATTATAACCAATAACGACCCAAAGCATTTCCAGAAATTGGCAGGTTTATTTGATGTAGTATTAATTGACGCACCTTGCAGTGGAGAAGGATTGTGGCGAAGAGATGCTAAAGCCATGGAAGAGTGGAGCATGGAACAGGTACATTTATGCGAAACGCGTCAGGCACGAATTTTACACGATAGCATTTCTTGCCTTAAACCAGGTGGAATTCTAATTTATGCTACTTGTACTTTTAATCAATTTGAGAATGAAAATCAGGTAAAAATGCTCTGCGAAAAGTATGGCTTTATTCCTAAAGTAATAGATATTTCTTCTGAATGGCCCATTGTAAACGAAGGCGGTTTTCAATTTAAGTTTTTGCCTCATAAAGTAGATGGGGAAGGGTTGTTTATGGCCGTTTTAGAAAGTCCTAAAGAGGCAGATCATGGTTCTAAAAATGTTCGTCATGCTAAATTAGATTTTGTTTCTAAAAAGCATTTACCTGCCATTCATGTCTATTTAAAAGAGCCATTATTGTTCGATTATTTCATTGAAAATGAATTTGTATTTGCCTTTCCAAAGGCAATGATACCCGTTTATGAGCAAATTAGAGAGGCCTTGTACATTAAGTATGCTGGCATTTGTATGGGTAAATTAGATAAAAATGGACAACTGATTCCTGAGCATGCTTTAGCTTTATCTACACATGCAAATCCTAACCTACAAAGGGTTGAATTAAGCAAAGAAGAAGCGATAGTATATTTAAAAAAGGGCAATATGATACCCCAGCAAAATTGGCCCATTGGCTGGTGTTTGGCATGTTATCAAAATTTGGCTTTGGGTTGGATGAAGGTATTGCCTAATCGGGTAAATAATTATTTTCCATCCGAATATCGTATTTTGAAGGACCTCTAATAGGACTAAAGCGCTACAAATAAACTACCTTTGCATTTCAATTAAAGTGTTGTAGAATTTTATGAAGTTTCATTTAAACCTGTTAAGAGCTGTAAATAGAGCCATATTTCAAATTTTTGAAGAAGGTAGATATGCCGATAAAGCCTTAGAAAAAATCCTCCGTTCCAATAATTTATGGGGTGCAAGAGACCGAGCCTTTATCGCAGAAAACACCTATGATATGGTTCGTTATTGGC
>JAUYMZ010000090.1 GCA_030699355.1 Bacteroidota bacterium
ATAAAATTGGCGTCTAAGGTATAAGGATTTTCCAATACTTGTAAGAGCTTTTTAAACGTAGTGTCATCTCCAGAAATCATGTCTTCTAACGCTGCTTCAACTAGGTGATTTCGAGGAATAAATGCTGGGTTATTTGCTTTCATATTAGCGCTTGCATGGGCCATACCAATAGTGCTTTCTATATAATTTTCCCATTTAGTTCGCCAAGTAATAAAATCTTCTGTAAGCAAATTTGGTTCAGCCAGAAACGATGGATTGCTGAGGGTTAGAAAGGTGTTGGTATAATCTAATTGATATTGCTCCATGATGCTTAATAACTCGTTTACCATGCTTACCAATTCACTGCTAATATCTGTTATGCCCAATTTTAACAGCATGGTGCCATAATATTGGTTCACCCAAATTTTGTCGAAACCAGCCAATGTTTCCTTGGCTAATTCAACCGCTTTTTCGGACTCAACATGCAGCAAAGGTAGCAATGCTTCTGCCAAACGAGTAAGGTTCCATTTGCAAATATTGGCTTGATTTTTAAAGGCGTAGCGGCCATCTCTATCTATAGAACTAAACACCGTATTGGGGTGGTAGCTGTTCATAAATGCGCAGGGACCATAATCAAATGTTTCGGCACTTAGCGCCATATTATCGGTATTCATTACGCCATGAATAAAACCTACGCGCATCCAATTTGCTACCAATTTTATTTGTGCTTCCATTACGGTATTTAGCAAAGCTAAGGCAGGATTTTCGGCAGCTTTAAGTGCTGGATATAACCTATCAATGGTGTAATTGGTTAGGGCTTGTAAATCTTCTGTGGTGCCAAATTGCCTGGCATATTCAAAGGTGCCAATGCGTATATGACTCTTCATTAACCTAGGTAAAACCGCACCTTCAAAAGCCATTTCGCGCTGAACCAAATCGCCAGTTTTTATAACCGCCAAACTTCTAGATGTGGCAATTTTTAAATGATACATGGCCTCGCTTATGAGGTATTCTCTTAACATGGCTTTGTAGGTTGCTTTGCCATCGCCCCCGCGCGAATACTTGGTTCGCCCGCCACCTTTCAATTGAATATCGTATCTTTTTTCTTCGGTCTGAACCCACTCGCCAACCATCACCGCCCGCCCATCACCCAACATAGTAAAATGCCCAAATTGATGTCCGGCATAAGCTTGCGCAAAGGTTTGAGCTTCTGGGTTTGGTTCAGACAGTTGTAGAAACCTAAGTATTTCTTGCGAGTTGCTCGTGTTTATGCCAAGCTCTTGCATGAGTTTTTGGTTCAACACTGCTATTTCTGGCTTGCTTAATGGAGCTGGTTTTACGCGTTCAAAAAATTTATTGGGTAGTTTTAAATAAGAATATTCGAGCCTTGACATGATTATTAATTTTTAAATTGTTTCAATAGATTGTTTGGCTGTTAACGTTGGTAAGTTATGCAACAGCCACACTTGTTATAAGTAGGCTAAAAGATATGCCATTAATTGTATTCTTTAAAAATGTCTAATGGTTCATCAAAGTCATTTGAAAGTTTAATTTTACCTTTAGCATATCCAAATTCTCTGGATTTAACTTTAGCTTTTCTCTTATTTTTGGTTTTAAGAAACGCAACAAAGTCCGCAACTTCTTTTCGTAGAGAATTTGGTAATGATTCAATTTCTATTTTAAGAGATGTATTTGTCATGCCTCAAATTTACAAAATAATTCTTTCAATAATTGTGTCTTTGGAAATTTTCTAGCCACTTACTTTTAACAATTAATTCTTAGTTAACATCTATAGCAGTTTAATCGAAAAATTTTCTCATTTATACTTTTCTTCGAGGTAGTTCGCATACTCTTTTTTATAGTCAAAATCCTCTGGAACATTTATAACTCCACTCAAGCTTTCAACCAATGGGGTTATGCTTGGCTTTTCAATTACCTCCTGGTTCAATCTTATTGTTAATTTAGTTTTCATAATAATTATCCCACATTTAAATACAAAATAAAATATATGTCTGAAGCAAAATAATTGGCTTAACAAGTGATCATTATTTCTTATTCATAAGATATTTATCCAAAAATTGTTCTTGCTCCCACAACAAATGTAAAATATTTTCTTTGGCAGCATAACCATGCGATTCTTTTGGAAGCAATACCATACGCACCGGGGCGCCTAAACCTTTAAGTGCCTGAAAATACCTTTCGGTTTGCAGGGTGAAGGTACCGGGATTATTATCTGCTTCGCCATGAACCAAGAGCATGGGTGTTTTCATTTTCTCGGCATTCATAAACGGCGACATGCCATTGTAAATTTCTGGAATTTCCCAATAATTTCTTTGCTCGCTTTGAAAGCCAAATGGCGTAAGTGTGCGATTATACGCGCCACTGCGGGCAATACCGCAAGCAAATAATTTAGAGTGTGTAAGCAAATTGGCTGTCATAAATGCCCCGTACGAATGTCCTCCAACGCCCACTTTGTTTCTATCTATAAACCCTAATTTATCTACGGCATCAATGGCAGCTTCTGCATTGTCTACTAGCTGATTTATAAAATTATCATTGGGTTCCTTATCCGCTTCACCAATAATTGGAAAGGCCGCATCATCTAACACAGCATAACCCTTGGTAACCCAATACACAAAAGAACCATAGTAGGGGATGGTAAATTCGTTCGGATTGGCATCCGATTGTCCGGCCGTATTTTTATCTTTATACTCTCTTGGATAAGCCCAAATAAGTAGGGGTAATTTCTGTTTTTTGGCTTTGTCGTAACCAGCAGGAAGGTATAGTGTTCCAGATAATTCTACCCCATCTTTTCGTTTGTATTTAATAAGTTCTTTGCTCACATTTTTAATGCTTTCGAACGGATTTTTAAAGGCGGTAATCTGCGTTAGCGATGCCTTTTTTTGAAGGTCTCTGATATAATAATTAGGGTATTCGTTTTTAGATTGAATAAGCACCAAGGCTTTTACATTTTTATAATCTGTAATGCTTAAAATATTTTCTTGTTTGTTGGTAAAATTGCATTGGTATATGCGTTGGGTTTTAGGCTGAACCAAATCAAATTTATCTATAAATGGAAATTGTCCTGCCGCAGTAAAACCATCGCCAATTAAGAAAGCAGATTGATTTTGTATTTTTAAAGTCATTCTGCCAAATTGATTTTTTTCGGTCACAAAATTACCTGGGTCGGAGTAGATGTCTTGGTAATTTCTGTCTGATATAACTACTGGTTTTTGCGCACTATTAGAAGGGTTAAACAAGTATGTTTTTTCATTTCTGGTATCGTACCAAGTATCGGTGGCAATGGCGATGCTTTCGGTTCCCCAAATAACGCCGCTAAAGCGTTGTTGGGTTTTAAAGATAGATTTGGCTGCTTGGGTAAAGGGAGCTTCCCATTCAAATAGCTCATCTCTAAATTCTACTTTGTTTGCTGGGTTGCCCTCATCCAAAGCTTCTACATAATATAAACTTGCGGGTTTGTCTGAACGCCAATTGATATTGCGTTTGCCGGGTTTAACTGCCATAAACCCCTTGGCCATTACTTCGTTTAAGAGGGCATAATTTACCTCCTTCACCAAATCGCCAGAAAGCGTATACACCTTGCTGCGCATAGGAAAGCGGTTGTAAGGAACGATATAGGAGAATGGTTTTTCTAAAGTTGTAACTAAAATATAATTGCCATCTGGCGATATTTTTTCATCTACATATAAATCGTTTTCTTTAAATGTTTTGCTATTTCCTGATAGGTCTATGATGGCCAAATTGGAGACTATCAATCGTTCAAAATTTATTTCGTCTGTGGGGTTTTTAAGCAAATCTTGATAGGTACGATTTTGCGATTTGGTATTTTCGCTCACCGCAACGGTTGGACCTACAGGTAAACTTTTTTGGGCATTTATTAAAGGCAATTTGTTGGCAGGAATGATTTTTACCAATAAACTTTGGCTGTTTGGGAACCAGCTATATGGCTGACCCAAATTAGCGTTTAGGGCCTGGGTATTAATCTTTTTTGCTGTGGCTGTAGCTACATCAATAATCCATAAATCTACTGCATTGTTGGTGGTATTTAAGAAGGCAATTTTTTGTTCGTTTGGCGACCAGTTGATGGTGCTAATTTTGGCGTTTTGAGGCATGCCACTAATTTCTATTTCATTGTCACCTTTTATTTTTTTTAGGGTCAGCCTATTGATAAAATTGGTAGCGCTGGCCATGTTGGTGTTTGGGTTAATGCGTAAGCCTCCCAACCGCAATTCGTCTTGGTTCAAGTCTTCTAATGTTTTGTATGCATTGCGGTACATAAACAACATGGTTTCTACTTTGCTATCTATAGAAACATTTGGCGCTCTGGTATAATCTGCCAGGGCTAAAATTTCTTTGCTGGGCTTTTGAAATACAAGGGCTTCTTGGCTCAAACAGAAAAAAGATTGCGTAACTAACAATGCCAATAGAATGGCGGATTTATATAGTGTATTCATGTTGTTGTTTGTTGTTTTTTTTGCGTTGGGTTCAATCAAAATTACTAAGATACTTTATAATACAATGAATTTATATGGGTTTTTACAAATTAAATCGCAACTTTTAATGATATTTAAAAATAGGTTTTAACGGCAAATTCAAATTGTTTAATAAAGATATCTTTGAAATTAAATACATTATTTTGTTCGTAAAATAAGAGCATAGCTTTTTTATAATCAATAGAGTCTATTGTTCTGTATGAGATGGGGCAATGTTGGTAATTTAAAAGTATGGCATTGCTTACTATTCTCGCAGTTCTTTTATTTCCATCTTCAAAAGGTTGGATATAAGAAATTAATAACAAGACTAATAGTGCTTTTTCAAAAACATTTTCCTTTTTATTTGCCAGCTCGCACATAGCAATTAGTGCTTCTGAAATTTGATAATCGGTTTCAAGAGGTTTGTAGTTGGTGCCAGAAATGCCAATTTTTCTTTTTCTTAGATTTTTACTGATTCCTAAATCCTTGGTTAGCAACCTATGGATATCCTCAATTTTTGAAATAGTGAGAGGTATTAAATAATCGGGATTATCAACAATAAAATCAATTGCTTCTTTATGATTGATAAGCATTATGGCCTCTTCCTTTGTTTTTCCAGTTGCCGTAATTTTTTCTTTAAGTAGGATTTCAGTTTCTAAAAGTGAATAGGTATTTCCTTCAATTTGGGACGATTTCCAACTTAAATCTATGGCTAATCTTTCTAATTCTTTTTTATACGCTATTTCAGATAGCGCTGATATGTTTTCTTTAAATTTATTTTGTAAAAACTCGAGATGTGCTATTTCTTCCTTCGTAAATAGGGATATCTCTTTTAACGTTTGTTCGATAAGATTAAAATTGAAATATTCTTTAATTGTTCTATTGTCAATTTCATTTTCAAAATAACTGACCATGTTTATTGGAAATAAAATCTCATAAAATTCTGATATAAGGTATTTTGTTGACTTTCCGTTTCCTTCTTTTATTACCAAATTATTGGCAACCAATTTAGAGAGTAAGCGTTTTATGGTAGCATAACTAGCAATTTTTTGGGTAGCTTCATAAATTTCTTTGGAAGTTGTACCCTTACTTTTTCTGATAAAATCTAAGATGATTTTTTCGTTCTCATTAATCATGCGATGCTGCTTTAAGCTCACGAATATAGTATTTGTAGCTCAAATTTGGGTAAAATTGAGCCGTATTTTTGGTGTTGGTGAGCTACAAATTAAGTGAGGAGAGATTTGGAACCATTTTAAGCGTTTGTATTTAATTTTGATTTGTAGCCATTAAAAGTAAACTGGTAATTTCTTGTCTAATTGTTCCATCCAATGAAATACCGTTTCGCCTAAAATTTTCTTTTGAATTTCTTTTGATTTGTTTTCATATACTTCATATTGAGGGGTATGACCTTCATAGGCAAAATTGTAGTTTCTAGTTTTGATTTGATATAAAGAGAGTAATAAACCTATTAAAAATACTCCGATAGAAACTTTTCCAATGGGATATTTTCTATAATTTTGAACGATAGCCATGTTAAGGTTTATGATTATTACAGCAACTACAATGAGAAAGATATCGTAATTATTCCACCACCAAATATGGCCTGTACCACCTATATATGTTTTGAAAGGCCAGAAAAAATTTACACCTCCCCAAGTTGACGCAGGAGTTGGCATGTCTTCAAATAAATGAATCAAAAAGCCCAAAAAGAAGGCAAGAATTAAGTGCCGGTTTTGGATAAAAGATTGCTTTATGTTGCGAGCAAAACCATTGATAAGACCATGTTTTAAATGAATAAATAATCCAATAACGCTGCTTAACAAAATTGCGGCAGTAGCACTGTGTAAAAAAGCATGATGCGAAAACCAATATTTACCAGAATAAATTTCTTTTCCGCTTACTTTAAGATTAAAGAAATGCCCTATTTTAGCATCAAATCCAGACCATAAGCTAATGGCATCCAAATCGGGTAGGGCAGCACCAAATCCTGCTAAAAATAGGATTGGAAGTTTATCCTTTATTTTAGAAGTACTTGCATTAGAAATTACTGTTCCAACTGCAATTCCCGATAAGGTATGCGTTAAAATATCCATTTAGTTTTTACTGCTTATAGGTTCAAAAATAACTTTTGTTTACATTAATGAAAATTGGTTTTGGGTGTTAAGCCTAATTTTCTCTCTTGTCAAAATTTTTACACTCCTCAGCCTTTCAAAAAAATATCGTAAGCATACCTCATAATCATGATGCTTACGATAACTAAAAATACCAATCGCACAAAGGTATTGCCTTTTTTGAGCGCCATGCGTGCCCCCAAAACATTGCCACTAATATTGCAAATGGATAACAAGATGGCGAGTTCTAAAATATAATTTCCCTGACTTATAAATACACCCAAAGCAGAAACATTGGTAGCACAATTAACCAATTTGGCATAAGCAGAGGCTTGCACAAATTCAAATCCTAAAATGAGTACAAAACCCAATACAAAAAAACTACCTGTACCCGGACCAAAAAATCCGTCGTAAAAACCAAGTACTAAACCTATTCCAGTACCGCCCAGTATTTGTTGTTTTAGTGGCAATGTTTTGCTTTGGGCTGACCCTAAATCCTTTTTCAGAAAAGTGTAGATAGCCATCGCAATTAAGGCAACTAAAATGATTGGTTTTAGCGTATTTACATTTACATAGCTAACAACCTTAGCTCCTAGAAAGGAAGCAAGCGCAGCACTCAAAGAAATGGCCAATAAGAGCTTGTAATTAAACTTTATCCGTTTGGCATATTGCGCTGCCGAAAAACTGGTTCCGGCTAAAGAAGCAATTTTGTTGGTGCCAAAAATGGTGGGTATTTGTACCTGTGGCAAAGAGATAAGTAAAGCCGGTAATTGAATGAGTCCGCCACCACCTGCCACTGCATCTATAAAACCCGCTGCAAATGAAAAAACGATGAAAGAAAGAAGGCTTAAACTGCTATAATCGGTTAATAGGTTTTCTAGGTTCATTCCGATTAAACTATTTGGTAAGCCATTTATGAAATGTTTTGGTTAAAAAGGGAAGAAAAAAATAAACCATTAATGGAACCAAAATGAGGGTCATAACTAAGGTTTTTACGTAAATTGGAAAGGCCTCTAAAGGCTTTCCTAGCAACCAAAACAACAAATTGAGGGTAGGGTAGATGGTTATCCATATCAAAAGAGCCATTTTATGTTTTGCAGGAGCTTTCATTTTTCGTTTTTTGAGGGTGCAAATTAAAGGTAATTAGCTAAAATTAGTATTTTGGGTTGGCAACCTTTAAAATTACATTGCCTGTTTTTTGTCCAGAATCTACATATTGATAAGCCTCTACAATTTCGTTAAATGAATATGATTTGTCCAATACGGGTTTAAATTGATTTTGCTCCACCAAGTTTTTTAAAAACAAAACGTCTTCTTTGTGAATAAATGGAATGGGAAATAAAACTTTCTTTCCGCCCAATATTGGCGTAAGTAGTGCCAAAAAAACGTTGGCTCCATTTTTACCAAGTTCGGTAGATATATAGATGCCTGTTGGCTTTAATAATTTCTTGCTAATAGAAAAAGAACTTTTTCCAACTGCATCAAAAATAAAATCAAATGGCGTGTTTAGTTGGGTATAATCTTCCTTTTCGTAATCTAACACCACATCGGCTCCCAATGATTGAACCAAGGCAACATTTTTAGTATTACAAACTGCCGTTACATGCACCTTCATCGACTTTAAAATTTGAACCGCGGCCGAACCAATTGCCCCCGTAGCGCCATAAACCATCACCTGCATGCCGCTATGCACCTTGGATGCCCTTATGTTACATAAAGCATAATGGGCGCCTTCGCTTATGGCAGCTGCTTCTTCAAAAGTGCTATTTGTAGGCATGGTGCAAATGGCTTCGCTTTCTGCTATGCATAAATATTCGGCATGACCACCAAATGTTTTGTCGTTGAAACCAAATACTTTATCGCCTTTTTTAAAGCTGCTTACTTTTTCTCCTATTTCCTCAACAATGCCAGCAAATTCACAACCTAAAATGGGGTAATTGGGTTTAAACAATCCCGACCAAAATCTGGAAATAAAGTATTCTGCACTTCTAAATCCGGCATCTGTTCTATTAACCGTTGAGGCCATAACTTGAACCAATACCTCATTTTCTTTGGGTATGGGTTTGGGGTATTCTTGAACCTGAACCACTTCGGGTTTGCCATATTGGGTGTAAATAATAGCCTTCATATTTTTTGTTGATGTTGGAGAAAGGTGATGTTTTTAAGTGTAACAAATGTAAGCAAATTTACAATGATGGATATTTATCCTAAAAATGAATAACAGTTTTTTAATAGATAACATCCATCATTGCTTAAAACATTAACTCCTATATGCTGTTTCTTTTATAATGAAAATACTACTTATTTCTGCTGCCGTTATTTTGGCGCTTGTTGGCCTAATTACTTTGTTCTTTTCTTTTAAATCTAAGGATATTGAAACGCCAAAATACAAGTTAATAAAAACCATAGACGGTATAGAAATAAGACAATATCCAAAAATGTTGGTAGCTCAAACCAATATGGCCGATTCTTCCATGGATAAAAACATGAATTCTGGGTTTAGAACCATTGCTGGGTATATATTTGGAGGCAATGAGCGCAACCAGAAAATTGCCATGACCGCCCCCGTTGTTTTTAAAATGGGTGATACGGCAAGTATGTATTTTGTTATGCCAAGTAAGTACAAAAAAGAAGATTTACCCAATCCCAATTCAACCCAAGTTAAAATTATGGAAGAGCGCGAAAAAGTGCTTGCTGTTATAACTTACAGTGGTTTTTCTTCACCCAAATTGGTAGAAAAACACCAACAAAAACTTATGGCTGTGCTCCAGCAAAATCAAATCAAAACAATAGGTTCATACCTCTATATGGGTTATAATGCTCCCTGGGATTTTGTAAACCGCAGAAACGAAGTTGCCATTGAAGTGGTGCTTTAGCTATTTGTTTGGTATAATTTAATATCAACCGATGCATATCCACCGCCTTTAATCAGCAAAAATATACTTCCCAATAGCATAGACCAATCGGTTCTGCTGCCATGTAAGAGCTCCCAAAATCCTTGATTTTCCAATACCTCTGCCTTGGTGGTGGTAAAGGCAACAAGCATAATAATAATAAGGGGTAGGCTTGCTAATCGTGTGAGCAATCCCACCAATATCAAAGCGCCACAGAGTATTTCGAAGCCACCTACTAAATTTCCTAAAAACTCGGGTGCTGGCAAGCCAATCTTTTCAAACCTGCCTGCCCCACGAATAGCAGGAAATAAGAACTTTTGTATTCCTTCTGATAAGAATACTGCACCAACCATTAATCTAATTAGTATGTTTGTTTGAGCGGGTTCTGTTTGAAGTATTTTTTGGAGCATATTTAGGGTTAATGTGTTCTTTTTTATGTATTAAGGTATAAATTTTTCAAAGGTGATTCCGTTAAATTTATAGGCACCATTTTCGTGTGTACCAAGCCAAAGGTCGCTTTCCTGTTTATTCGCTTATTCTATTTTTTATGTTCATTCTTTCGTGTAAAATTCTAACGACTTCTATTTTCGTATTTTCAGTTTTCTTGTAAAATATTAAATGTGATTTAACTTTTGAATATTTATAATCTTTTCTAACGTTTCCAAAATCTTTTGTTGTTCCAAAATTTTCCGAAACATATTCTATTTCATCAACAATTAAATTGTAATATCTGTTTGCTTGCTCAACCGACCAATTTTTTGCTGTGTAAATCCAAATATTATTTAAATCTTAAAGAGCTTTTTCACTGATAATATATTCTGCCATTATTTTTTGAAGTTTTTATTCAGCATTGCTAAATTTTCATTTCTGTTGAAATCTTTAATTTTTTTGCTTTTCTCTCCAATTTCTAATTCGCTGATTAAAGATTTTTTTTGAATTTCTTCTTCTTCAAAATGGTGCAATGCAGCTCTAATAACTTCACTTACAGAGCTATATTTTCCTGTTGCGATTTGTGCGTTTATAAAATTCTCATAATATTCTCCAATTAGTATTGATATATTTCGTGACATAAATTAAAGTTTATAGCAAACGTACCAATTTATGGTTTTCAAACAAAAATTTCTGTTTTTATTTAAGTTTTTCCGTATTCTGCGCCAAATTTAGGCATAACGTCAGACTCCCGCGTGAGCGCGACATGCTGTGAGGACGTAAGGGTGAAATTCCGCTGCGTTACTCGATTCGGCGTTCGTTCTTCTCTTTCTGTCAAGTGTTTTTCTTTTCAGTTATCCAAAATCTATGGTCTTTGTCAAGGAACACTACATAAAATACATTGTCTTCAAAATAGCCAATTACACACTCTTTTCCCTGAATGTGCATGGAACACCACGCAATGTCTTCTGGAATATGTTTTGGGTGATAAAAGTCTGATTTATCAGGAAATGTTCCTTTAGGATACTCTTTGATAATCTGTTGTCGGGTTGCTTCAATTCTGGTTAGTCCACAAACACCCTGAAGTTTTCTAACGGCTAATGCAAGTATATTTTCACCTTCCCAAAGCTCAAACGATTGACCTTGATTACTGTCAAAGTCTTTGAAACTTATGACGATAAATCTTTCTCTCTGACCTGAACGTAAGTCAATGCTTTTAACTTCTCTTTTGTAGGAAGCAGCATTCCTTTCATTAAACTTGTTCTGCCTCCCTTTTCCCATAGAGTAAATCGTTTAATTTTTCATCAATGTCAAAGTAAGGTATTGCTCCATATTTACCTTCAAAATAGTTTTTGTCAAATGCCGATTTGTTTCTGACTTTGTCTGTTTTGAAGTCTGCAAGAGAAAATAGCTCGGAAGCACCAAATTGATTCTTTTCTACAAACCATATTTGGTCTCTTCTAAATGTTTCTTTGTTAAGCAAAGAAATGTCATGAACAGCACAAATTAGCTGAGCTTTACTTTTGTTAAAATTGTGAAAGAAGTCAACAAGTCTCAATGTTAAATGACTATGCAATCTTGAGTCAAGTTCGTCTATGATTAAAACTTTACCGTTTTGCAGAGTATCATACCAAGGACCAAGCAAGTATAAAAGTTTTTTAGTCCCTTCGGATTCCTGCTTATCAAAGTTGAATGGAACAGTATCAACTAAAATATTGTTCTCATCGTATTTTCTATGAAAAGTAATGAGTTGGTCTCTTTTAGGTTGCTTTGACTGTATTTTTTGGATACTAGTAAGAAGATTGATTATTTCTTCATCCTTTTCTTTTTCCCTTAAAGTTTCAAGGTCTATTTCATTAACATCTTCTTCAGTTGTTGAAAGATTTGCTATTTCTAAATATTTCACGAAATGTAAAACCCAATTAAAGAATTGTTTATCTGATTTTAATTTATCAATGGTGTATCTTTTGTGTCCACGGTCATGAATTCCATTAACGAAACTGAATTTTTTGAACCAATCAACAATATTGGTAGACATCTCTTTTCCTAAGGTTGCTAAAAGGGAAAGAAACAAAACATTCTCTTTTACATCATCTTCTTTTCCTAGTCCTTCTTTGAAAGCTGATTTGTTTACTTCAATTTTTTGTTTGTCGCGTTTGAATAAATATACTTCTTTGCTAGTTGTATGAAAAAGCCATTCGGCAACAATTTTGTCGTAGTCTATTTCAAATCCATATCGATACTTAGTTTCATTTTGAATGAAAGAAATTTCAAAAAAGCTGGTATCTTTCTCTGTCTTTGTATTAAGTGCAAATTTTTCTAATGGGAATTTTCTTTCGCTGTTCTCCATTAATGCATCTCTGAAAGAGCTCAAAACAGTTTGTTTCATGAAACCCATAGCTTCAAGAAGGTTACTCTTTCCGCTTGCATTGTTGCCGTAAACCACAGCCGATTTTAAGAGATTTAGATTGTTCCCTGTCTCAATAATATGCGTGTCTGGGTGTTCCTTAAAAGACTTAGCAGCCACCATTGAAAGTGTTGTTAGGTCTTTAAATGAAAGGAAATTCTCGATACTGAATTCTATTAACATGTCTTCTGTTGTCTGTTTGAATTATATCGCAAAGATACGTCATAATTTGAAATCTGCAAACATTTTTCAAATTTTCAATTTTGATTAGCTGCTTTGTCTGTTTGTGGGTCGTTTTAGAATGACGCCCAAGGTTTTGGCGCTTGGCGCAGTAAGGGGATGGTTTCCACAAATTTCTCACTAGCAGTTTACCTCAAAAATATACTTTTCTGCTGTTTCTTTTTCCTGTTTATTCAAAGGCACTTATTGTGGTCAAATGCCTGTTAGTATTAGTGATTTTATTTCTCGGTTGTGTCGTCATTCGTAAACAACACCAAAATTTCTAAATGCCTATTGTTGTCAAAATGTTTGCTTCTTTTCTATTTCAGGTAATGTTTGGTCAATACGTTTAGCAAGTTCGGGCAGCTTAATTGTAGGAACAGCAGGAAATAAATGATGTTCCAAATGATAAAACATACTAAATGTAATTTTATTCTTCCAACCATCTCTTTGTGTCCTTGCAAATTCTGGGCTATCATGGGTGTCGTGATGAACTGTCCAAACAGCAAAAAATGCCATTAGAAATTCACCAAAAACCATAACAATAATGTGATAAATTAGGAAATCAACGCGAAAGTAAAATATGATTGTCGTAAAAATAGCAATTGAAACAAGTTCTAAAATTACATTTCGTTTATAGTCTTTATTTCCTATTTGTAAAGTAACCTTATGTATTAAAAACATATGAACAGGTCCGTATAAAATAGCACCATACCAAGTCATTCCCGCCGATTTACCTTCATAATCTTCATCAGTCAAACAATACTTGTGATGCCTTATATGATTGAACTTAACAGCGTGAATAGAAGTCATCATTAAAATGCTGTTTATGTACAAAGACAACCAGGTCAAAAATTTATTTGTTCCAAGTGAATTATGGAAACCGTTATGAACTTGTCTAAGTCCTGTCAAAAAGAAAAATGCAGAAAATGGTAAAGCCAAAAGGTAGTACCCAAAATAGGCAAGTGTCAATGAGATGAGAAACCAAGGTATAGTTAAGTTATTCTCAATTAACATTTCTTTGAAAGACAAATTTTTCAAGTCTTTCCACTCAACTTTTTTTAATATTTCTTGATGTGTCATTGATTTCGGGTTGTAGTTTAAAATAACTATTAGCGGTTCGGACTTCTTTTCCTCCGTTGATGTTTCGTCTAATTATCGGCACGTTTATAATGAAGTTGAGTTAGTCCTTTGTCAAAAGATTTCACAGAAACAAGTTCTAATTTTTGTTCAGGTCTGCCGTCTTTGAATAGTTTTGTACCATTACCAACTAAAATTGGTATTACAGAAATAATAATTTCGTCAATTAGGTTAAGTTTTAGAAGTTCATTAACGATTTCTGCTCCACCATCACAGAAAATATTTTTCCCATTCTCAGTTTTAAGTTTGTCTACAAGTGATTTAAGGTCGCCTGTATAAAATTTTACTGAACCAATATTGGGTCTTGCTGTACGAGTAATGATGTAAGTATCTTTGTCAGCGTGCGGAAAGTCAAAACCCATAGATATTACCTTATCATAAGTTTTGCGTCCAACGATAACTGCATCAACTGTTTTTATAAAGTTAGCATAGCCATAATCTTCTCCTTCTTGTTCTACAATAGAAAGAAAGCTTAGATCATCATTCGGTTTAGCGATGTAACCGTCTAAACTCATAGCGATATACAGTATTAATGGTCTTTTGTTCATTTTAAATTTCCAATTAAATGAGGTTTCTGTTTCTTCTGTTTTTACAAAGTTATTATTTTGTAGAACTTTAAACGACGCCGTATTTTTTTTGTCTGTGTGCAAAACCAAACTTTGATTAACCACAAATGTGTCTGTGGAGCGCTGAACCAACACTTTTACCAAACTCGTGTTACAAGCTGGTCTTCTGTCCACCGAGTAGTTGAAACGCTTTACTGACAACGGTTTTGGTATCTGCATAGCAACTGATTTTTGTCTGTCGTTGGTCTGTTCGGTTGCGTATTTTTTATTTTCAGTAGGGGAGGAGATTTTTTTTAAAATCAATTTTGTATGGGTGGTCAAGGTGGAAGCTCTTTTGCAAGCTTCTCATGCTAATAGTTTTTCCAATTTCATTTTCCACTTTTCCCAGTCTTTCATTTCTTTGGTCTGTAAATCTAAAAATTTCTGTGTGTGGTCGTGATGTATTAAATGACAAAGTTCGTGTATAATCACATATTCAATACAGCCTTTTGGTGCTTTAATCAATTCAGGATTTAGAATAATTTTCCCTTTTGGTGTGCAACTTCCCCAACGTGTTGGCATGTCTCGTAATGATAAACTATGAGATATAAACGATGAATTATGAGATAGTTTTTCTGAATGTCTTTCAAAAAAAGAAGTAATTAATGGCTTTGCTATTTCGGTAATTTTTTCTTTTGCTTTTTCAAGGTACCAATCATCAACAAGTCTTTTTAATTGATCTTTTTTGTCGGTGTAAACTTCAATAAAACCACCTTTTAAAACCACCTTTTTATTCTCATCCTTCATCATTCTGAGGCGATATTGTCTTCCTAAATATAAATGTGTTTCTCCACTGATATACTTACGCTTAGGTGTTTTCGGCTGAAAGGAAAGAAAGAAGCTTTGTTGTTTAATTATCCAAGGTGCTTTTTTTCTAATTTTCTCTTTCACTTTTTCCATGGTAGTATTGGTCGGTGCTTTCACCAACACTTCCATTTCAGGCGTTACAGTTATGCCAAGCGATTTTCTATCAGAATACTCCAACCGAAAATTTATTTGACTACTACCAAACTGAATATTGTCTATTTCCATCCCAACCTCATTCATATCTCAAATCTCATATCTCATATCTCATATCTCAAATCTCATATCTCATATCTTATATCTCAACTTAGCTACTTCAATACAATCTTCTGCAATTTTATCCATATCCTTGAATGCCAAGTCCACATTGTATTTGTCACGCACTTCGTCAATCAAATAATCGCCAATTTCAATAAGTAGTTTTCCTGTGATGTTTGTTTTGTATTGCCAGTCGATAATGGCTTTCCCATTGTCCAAAACAGCATCTTGAATCAGGTCGTCAATGTGTAAAGCGGTTTGTGTTGCAATTTCTTTGCGAACAACATTATCTTGTATCTTTTCTGAAAGTGCTTCTACAGTCAATCCATAAAATGCTTTGGCAACATCTCTGTCTTTTAATTGCTCTGGAATATCATTGTCGGTATGAGCCAACACATTGTTCATGATGTCTTGAACTCTGCTCAAGTATTGTGCTTCACTGAGTCGTTTTGCCTCATAGTCTGAAATGGTTTCTCTCAGCATTTGCGAAAACTTTTTGTAAAAAGCAGGATCTTCATCCATTTTTTCTGTGATGTGCTTCGCTGTTCTGCTGGCAATCTTGTCGGCTTTGGCTGCTTTTCCTGTGGTGTTTTCTACCTCCTGTTGAAATTTATCTTTATCAAAAATGTTAACCAACTTAGTAATGGTTTCAATTTGCTCGGTGGTAATGTGGGTGTCAATCAGTTTTTGAATTTGGCCTTCGTACTGTTTGTAGTCTATTTCATCGCTATATCTTTCAACAACTGCTAAACGCAATTTTAAGAACATCGTCAAATCTTCTTTATAGCGATTGATTACCTTTTCTTCTACTTCTTTATGAAATTGAATAGAAGATAAAGCCAGTTTCAATCCCTTGGCAAATGCAGCTAGTTTATCGTAAAACAAAACTCGTATCGCTTCATCTTTCAATAATTGCTGATAAGCTTCCGCATCACGTTTGTTGGCAATGGTTTTGAAAATATCCCAAAGGTCGGAATGCTTTTGTGGTAATTTTTTGATTTCTTCCGAAATATTGGTCATTGTTCCCGCCAAATCTTCATCATCAAAGTCTTCAAAAGACGAATACAACTGCAAGGCATCATCCAGATTTTCAATTACTCCATAATAGTCAATAATGTAACCAAATTCTTTGTCAGGATAAATGCGGTTTACCCTTGCAATGGCTTGTAATAGTTTATGACTTTGTAAATTGCGTGTGAGATATAAAACAGTGTTTTTAGGTTCATCAAAACCCGTGAGTAATTTATCTACTACAATAATGATTTCTGGGTCTTTCTGATTTTTAAAACGACTAATGATATTCTTTTCATAACTTTTTGAATTGCCATGTTCGTCCATCATTTTTTTCCAAAATTGGTTTTCCTTTTCGGTTGATTTTTCAAAAGCACTATCTTCACCTTCTCTTTCATCAATAGATGAAATCAATACTTCGCAACTTATTATGCCAATTTCATCAAAATACTCTTTGTATTTGATGGCATTCACCTTTTTATCGCAAACCAACTGACCTTTGAACGGAGTTTTATTTTGCCAATTTTCGCGAAAATGATAACTAATATTCCAAGCAATCATTCGCATCTTTTGTTCTGCCGAATTCAAATGGTCGTATCGTGCAAACTTCTTTTTAATATCCGCCTTTTGATATTCAGTTAATGGCTCGGCAACCATGCCAAAGAAAGTATCTATGGGACTTGCATTTACTTCTTGTAGCGCCAATCGTCCTTCATATAGTAGAGGTACAACAGCTTTATCTTTTACTGCTTGGTCAACCGTATAAGCATCAATCATTCCGCCAAATTTCTCTGCTGTGCTTTTATCTTTTTTAAATAGCGGCGTTCCTGTCATGGCAATAAAACAGGCATTCGGCAAGGTCTTTTGCATATCAATATTAAATGTACCATGCTGTGTTCGGTGTCCTTCATCTACCAAAACAAAAATATCATGACTTTCTAGTGGTTGACTAATTTTCTTTACAGCTGCCACAAACTTATTGATAATGGTGGTTACTACGGCATCGCTTTTACTTTCTAGTAATTCAACCAATCGTTGCCCGGTGGTAGCATTTTCTACAAACCTCCCACACTTGCGGAAAGTACCTGTAATCTGATTGTCCAAATCTGTTCTGTCGGTAACCAACACAATCTTCGGATTGCGAATGCTCGGTTCCATGGCAATGGCTTGAGCCAACATCACCATCGTTAAAGATTTTCCGCTTCCTTGAGTATGCCAGATAACGCCGCCTTTTCTTTTTCCATTCGCTACATTTCTGATGCGTTGCATAGATTTTTTAATAGCGAAAAACTGCTGATAACGGGCTACTTTCTTTTCTCCATTGTCGAACAAAACGAAATTGAAAACTATGTCCATCAATCGTTCTGGACGGCATAAGCCAAATAAATAATTATCCTGCTCGGTTGGCAAAATTACATCTTGTTCTAATGCATCAAAGTATTGGCGAACATATTTGAAGCGGTCAGAAAACAATTGTTCTTTTATAGCATTCGGAAGCGGTTTGTTTTTGAATTCCTGTAATTCGTTTTTGTAGTTGCGTTCCTCTTCATCAGAGTTAAACTTCTCATGCCATTTTGCCCAAAACTTTTCAGGAGTAGCATTGGTAGCATAAGCGGCTTCTTGAGTGGCAATGCTTAAAGTGAGTTGCGAATACACATACAAACTTCTGATTCCATCTTCTTGCTGATTGCGTAAATGCTGACTGATAGCCTGTTTCAATGGCTCTTTCATATCTGGTCTTTTGCATTCAATAATGCAAAGGGGGACACCATTAACAAACAAAACCAAATCGGGGCGGTAATGCTCTTTGCTAGTGCTTCGCATTACGCTAAATTCTTCGCTTACATGAAACACATTGTTGCCAATGTTTTTCCAATCAATGTATTGCATGGTAAAACTCTTTTTGTCGCCATCTACATTTTGTTCTAATGCCTGACCCAAGGTAAGCAGGTTATATGCTTTTTCACTGGCAGCAATATAACCTTCATTCATGGGCAGGTTTTTTAGTGCCAAAATTCCACGTTCAATATTTTCGTCGGTGAAAATGCTGGTTTTGGTAGCACTTACTCGGATGCTATTGATTTCCTTCAACTGCTTCCTCAACACATCTTCCAGCAATACATTGGAAGTTTTGCCGCCTCTTTGCCTGTCGGCTTCTGCCGGACTTAAATACGTATAACCCAAATTCACCAACATTTGCAATGCCGGAATTTGGCTGATATGGTCTTCTTTAAAACTTGGTGTTTCCATTTTTTGAGATATGAGTTATAAACTATGAGATATGAGCTGAGAGAAATCTATTGTCTCAGTTTTATATAATATGGAGAATTAAAAACCCAATACAGAGAATTAATACTCCCATTAATCAATTGAAAATCAATATTTATATTGAAAACAAAACTCACTTCTAAAGAATTTTCACTGCAATACAAAGAATTGATTTCTTCTATTTTATAACTGTTATTATTCCAATTCATTTTGATTTCGTTTGCTTTTTTAATTTATGTGCTTACCTTCGCAGCGCTCATTTTACCATTTGGAAAAAGGAGTTTCGAGGCTCGATACATCCAGAAATGTACCGTGCCTTGCTAAAAAAAAATATTTAACGGTTATTTCCGTTAGAAAAGATAAGTCGACTTGGTTGGAGCCGTTAGCTCTTATCGTGCCGCAACTAAGTCCTCGGTTTTTTAACCGAGGCTTTTTATTTTCTGACAATTCCATATTCATCACTTTTACTTGCTCGTTTTAATAAAATTGGTTCTAGCTTTTTGAATTGATGTTCTAAGCCAAATGTCTTACTGCCTTTCATAATTCAATACATTTATTTGCCTCAAATAACCCATGCTCATTCAACTGCACATAACCCAATTGATTGGTAACTAACTTAGTTTTTCCAATACTAAATTCTGGGGTATTCGTGTGGTGATGCCCATGCACCCAATAATCTATGTTAGAAGATTCAATCATATCATGTAGCTCAACTGCAAAAGCCTCGTTTAACTCACTGCCTTTATACTGCGCTGGGTAGTTTAAGAAGGTTGGACAATGATGCGTAAAAACGGCCAATTTTTCGGCAGTGTTATTTTTTATTTCGGTTTGAACCAAACTCAAACACTCTTCATGCAATTGGTTGTATGCCTCTGCCGAAAAGCGGAAACCTTTATTTTTAATTACATGAAAATCGTTCAGACTTCTTTCTATTTGCCATTGATGGCCTTCACTAATTTTACTCCACAAGGTAGAAAAAATAAGCTTGGTATTTTGATGAACCACCGAAGTATTGTTTACCAAAAACACATTGCTACGTATTTTCTCATTGAGCACACCACTTTTTTCAGCAATATCAAAGCGGTAATATTCATGGTTGCCGGGTAGCCAATAAGTAGTTTCAAAATGATCACTAACATAATTAAAAAAATCATTGAACTTATCCATTTCCGCAAAAGGTATAATATCTCCTGCTAATATAAGGACTTCTCCCAAAGGCTGCAAGGGGTGCTGCTTTAGATATTCCTTGTTGGCAGGGAATTCTAAGTGGAGGTCGGAGGCGTATTGAATGTTGATTGCCATAATTTAATTTTAAATCTTAAAATTTACATTTTATATTATCTATAAATCAATAGGTTAACTGAATTTTATCGTAATTTTTTCGTTTGTGGGCCCTAAT
>JAUYMZ010000095.1 GCA_030699355.1 Bacteroidota bacterium
ATTAGCGCAGGTAAAATAGTACCTGCGCCGCCATGTATGGCTATAGAAAATTTATTCATTGTTTTGTGTTTACCATTCGGCCGTTGGGTCATACCTAAAAACCTCACTCATTTCTTCTACAAGTGGCTCTAAATGTTCGGTATGTTGGCCAACTCTACCGCCAAGAACGGCTTGTCCGGTTGGAATAACCAAACCTGCTTTTAATAAAATAGGCGTGATATTAGCGAGCCATTTTTCTTGCAAACTTTGTTCACCAATAAAAATACCTTCCTCTATTAATGCTGCTTCATGCGCGCTTGGTTCAAACATACCTAAAGCATAAGGCCAAGCTAAGTTGAGCGCGGCTTGCATTCTGTTATGGCTTTCTTCATTGGCTGAACCCAATTTTACTACCCAAGTATTGCCATGAAACACATGATATTTGAGTTCGCCTTTTACCTTACGGGCAACCTTGGCAAGTGGCTCATAGCTAGAATTGGCTAGGGCTTCAAAGCGCAACTGATCGGCATGGTCGTATAAAAAATGACGAATAAGACTAAAATCATACTCACCATTAGGAAGCTCTACAAACACCGCATTATGAAACTGTTTGGCATGGCGTGTAAAAGCAACGGTATCGGGTTCTTGCTCGCCCAACTCATGCAACAATACATACAATGCTTGCGCTTGCCCAATTTTATCTTGAGCCATGCTGCTAAAAGAAATATCTTCTTCTAAAATAGGACCTAAACCTGTCCATTCACTGTTTCTATGTCCAATTATGAGCAGATCGTCTGCCATTTTATAAAGGAGTTCTTTGATTGCTACTGTGTTCATTTTACTCTGATTTAAGGCCTTTTTTAAATTTATTAATCTTATCCATTACCTTGTATCCACCAGCTTCCCGGTATTGTTTGTCGGGCACGGTTTCAAAGATGTCAGAATCATCGTACTCGGTAGTAAAAACATCTCTGGTTTTTACTACCCAGATATTCACACTTAGGCCTCTTCTTCCAAACTGTTCTTTTCCAAAAATAAGCGCCATTTCTGCGTTGGGAGCATGTACTATCCCCACGTGCATGTGTTGGTCGCCGCGGCGTTTTTGGTGAAACACTTCATACGTTTCCCATTGATCGAGTGCTCTTAGAGGTTCAATGGTATTTTCTTCTTCAATAGCTGCGCGGGTTACGCGCGGGTCGAGTGATATAATCATGATTGTAATTTATGCATTAAGCCAAAGGCACCATATATTTAGATTCGGCAGTATTAAGCGCTTCGCGTACCCATCTTCCGCGTTCTTCTGCATTTCTACGAACAGCTAAACGCTCGGCGTTGCACGGACCACCGCCATTAATTACACGCTTAAATTCGTCCCAATCTGGCTCGGTATAATCCCATTTACCTTCTGCATTTTTCTTTAAGTTTGGATCAGGCAAGGTTAAACCTAGGTCCCAAATTTTAGGCACATACATGTTTAAGAATTGCTGACGCATATCATCATTGGTTGCCATTTTCACTTTCCATTTCATCAAAATTTCTGTATGGTTAGAAATTTTATCGGATGGACCAAAGAAGTGCATAATTGGAGGCCACCAGCGGGTTAAAGCAGCTTGAACCAATTCGCGTTGTTTTGGGGTACCTGTAGCTAGGGTAACTACATTATCATGACCATATTTTAAATGGAAAGATTCTTCGGTACAAATTCTATCTAAAGCCCTGCAATACGGACCATAACTACCTTTGGCGTTGGCCACTTGATTGATAATAGCGCCGGCATCAATTAACCAAGCAATAATACAAGCATCTGCCCAAGTGTAGGCTGGATAGTTAAAAACATTAGAGTACTTAGATTTACCGGTAATTAAATCGTTAATCATTTCTTCTCTGCTTTTTCCAAGGGTTTCGGCAGCGCTGTATAAAAGTTGCGCATGACCTACTTCGTCTTGCACTTTGGCCATTAAAGCCAATTTACGTTTAAAGCCAGGGGCGCGTGTAATCCAGGTTCCTTCTGGTAGAGCGCCAATAATTTCGCTGTGGCCATGTTGTTCAATCATACGAATAAGCTGTTTGCGGTATTCTTTAGGCATCCAGTCTTTCGGTTCAATTTTTTCTCCGCGTGCGATGCGGGCTTCAAATTCAGCTAGTTTTTGAGGATCTTCTCCAGCCAACATCATAGCGGCTTTGTCGTTTGGATCAATGTAAGCGTTTCCGTACATGGTATTTATATTTAATTTTTTATATTTATTAATTACAAGTTTTGGTTCAGCCTAAGCTTTATAATGTGCGTCTGTAACCAGTTTTTTTCTTAAACCGCCCATTACAAAATCGCTTATTTTATGGGCAATTTCATTGGCGTTCATGTTGCCATCTGCACTGTACCATTCGTTTATCCAGTTAACGCTGCTAAGAATACTCAGCACAGCAAATTTCTTGTCTACGTTATCAAACACATCTTCTTCAATTCCGTTTTCGATAATGCGTGTAAATTCATTTTCGTATTGATTGCGCAGTAGCAAAAAATCTGCTAAGGCAGATTCTGGTAAACTGCGCCACTCGCGCAAGAAAACGGCACTTTTATCTATATCTTCGGTAATTATTTCTACATGATGCAAAATGGCTTTTCTAAGCTTTTCTTCTGCGTTAAAATAAATGTCGTTTACCTCTGCAATGGCAGACAAAAATTTTGTAGCCATATCAAAACAAATAATATCAAGAATCTCTTCCTTGTTTTTGATATGGTGGTAGAGGCTGGCTGCTTCTATGTTTAGGGCAGCAGCAATATCGCGCATAGAACTTGCAGCATAACCCTTTTGCTTAAAGAGTTTAGCCGCCGCAAGAACTATTTGTGTTTTACTAATGTTTTTGATGTTCTCACCCATTTTGTCTAACAATTGTTAGGCAAAAATATTAATTCCCTAGAATAAAGCAAATTAAATGTAAAAAATATCACTTCAAAAAAATGAGGCAATCTAAAAAAGGTTGTTTTCTTATCAGTTTTTCTTGAAGTTTGGTATTACTTGGCATTTATTTTAAAGCGCACGCCCAAGTATAATTCCCTACCTCTTGTTGGACCCCAAACTGAGGAGGTATCAAAGTAAGGACTAAATGGATTTTGCCAACTTACAATGGGCTGTAATTGCCTAAAATCAAATATATTTTCACAGCCGGTATACAGTTCAAATTTAGAAAACGTATAAGTAAACTGTGCATTTACGATAGTATATGGTTTCGAAAAATCTGGGCGTTGAAATTCTGTTGGATTTTGACTCGTATTGGGTAATCGCTGTTCTCCATATCGATGTAGGTTCATATCCAAATGGAATTTTTCTGAAACAGGTTTATAACTAAAAGTAGTGATAAATTTATGCATTGGATTAAAAGGTAAGTTTTGCTTTGTTTCGCCAATTTCTCGGTATACATCTAAATAGTTATAGCCCGCTTTTAGCTCAAATTGGCTCCAAATTTTTACATATAATTCTGCCTGAAACCCATTACTTATGCTGGTACCCGTAAAGTTCTTAATAATTGCCTTGGTAGAATACGAATCATAATCTGGGAAAATTTGGTTTTGAAAATCTGTATGGTAAAAGTCGGCACTAAAGTATCCCGAAAAATGGTTGTTTGCGGTTTCAAACTTTTGCGTAAAATTTATACCCAGATTCAAAGCTCGCTCAGGTTGCAATTGTTCTTCAAAGATGATATCCCTTGAACTCACCAATAATCCAATATTTTCGCTAAACAAATTGACGGTTCTCCATCCCGTACCAATGTTTGCGCGGACAATTGTTTTTGGTTTTATATCATATTTGATTAAGGTTCTAGGTGTAATTATAAATCCAAAATTGTTGTGGTGATCTGCCCTTAAGCCACCAATCCAGGTAAGTTTATCTTTAAATAAACGGAGTGTATTTTCTGCGAACAAACCCGGAATGTTTTCCAACCGTGAATAATTACCAGCAAAGCTTCTTTGAACAATGGCATTTGTAAAAGCTATGTTTTCATTTATTTGCAGATACCGATAGCTAATGCCCGTTTTTAAATCATTGCTTTTATACTTCCACTCATGCTGAATATTGCCATAAAAATTTGTTTGTTGGGCCAAATATTTCACTGTTCCAAAATAAGAATGTTGGTCTTGATGAAAGGCAGAAGCAAACAAAACAATATGGTGTTTATCGTTAAATCGATAACCTGTTTTGGTAGTAAACTCGGGCTGATTCATAGAAACAAACTGTCCGTAAACATTGGAACTTCCCTTATCCCTTTGCGCATCAAAACTTGTTTGTCCGCCAATACGTTGTTCATTTAAAAAACGCAAACCTATGCGACTATGCCAACCCCAATTTTTTTCGTTTCCATATTTCCATTTATTAAAAACCATATACCTAGTGAGTTGCGGTAAATCTAAAAACCCATCCTTATCACGGTCAATTTTATTTGCGGCCTGAACGGTATGCAATGCAATTTGGTTGCTCCACTTTCCTTTTTTAAAAGCGTAGTTTCCATTTAAATGCTTTTCCATAAAGTTGTTCATATAAGCATTAAGCAGCAGCCGCTCCGATTTATCAGGTTCTTTGGTTTCAACATTAATTTGACCACTTATGCTTTCAAATCCCTGCAAAACACTATTGGCTCCTTTTGAAACATAAATATTATCAACCAATGTTCCGGGAATACTGCTAATACCATAGGTGTAGGTTAATCCTTGTATCATAGGAAAGCCGTCTATTAAAACCTGATTATACACCCCAGATAAACCTAAAATCCGGAGTTCTTTTGAGTTTGTAATTACATTGGTAGTTTGCGGTTGCACGGTGGTTTGGGTTTCAAAACAACCCGCCAAATCGCAACAGGCAGATTTACCAAGTTCGGTTTGTGTAATTTGCTCTGTTTTTATCGGGTTTATGTCGGAAATAATTACCCCATTTCGCCTTCCTTTTACAAGAAGCTCACCCAAAGATTTTTTCTCTTGAAGCTTAAATCTCACAAAAGTTTGTTGACTAATTTCAATGGTATCAGGCAAAAATCCTACATAATGAGCGATTAGTTTTTTACTAGCCATATTTTGAATAGAAATTTCGAACTCCCCTTTTTCCCCTGTTAATACCCCAACAGAAGTTCCTTGCCAATAAACACTTGCGCCAATTAGCGGCTCTTTTTTGTGGTTGGTTACTTTTCCTAAAATGGTTTGACCCAAAACCCAAAATGGGCAAAGGAAACCCACAATGAATAATTGTATTTTCATTGCTATTTTACCTTTTCACCTTATAGGGTCTTTCATCAGGATTTTCGCAGCTACCCGTTGCTTCAATGGCCGCATAAATATCCTTCTCTGTAACCAAAAAGGGGTTATAAATTACCTCAAAGGTTGTGGTAGGACCTTGTTTTGCTGTTTTAAAACTACTTACGCCTGGAAGTTTTTCTACCTTGGCACTAATCATTTTTAAGTCGGTAGAACAGGTTATGCCTTTTACCTTAATTATAGTTGTAGTAAGGCTATCTGCGGTTTGATTTTTTAGCTCCAATTGCGCCTTTGCAACTTGGCTTGATGCAGCCAGTAAGATGGCAGCAACAAACATTAATTTTATTAATTTCATTGTATTGATTATAAATTGTTTAATAAGTAAATACTACCTTCTATTGCAATAGAAAATAGCTTTCAAGAAAAGGATTAAACAATTTTAGGCGGCTGCCAAAAATCAGGTGCAAATTGAGAAACAAAAACCAATTGATAGCTCGCAGTAAGCTTGGTAAGATGCGTAGGTTTTATTATTAATTCGGCAGATGCGTGCAAGCAAATCAAAATACAAGAGCCACAAACTTGAAAAGGGTTGCATGATTTTCCATTGCAATCATCCTCATTCTTGTTCGATTCTTCTTCAGGAATGTCATTATCTAAACTGGCAGCGCACGAGCTACCACAGCAATCTTTGCAACTATTTTCTTGCCATAGAAGTTCATCCATTCCAGGCTTTAGAGCAAGAAATGTGATAAGGGTAACTAATATGATGCTTACAAACTTCATTACCCTACAAGAATACAAAAAGTTTATTAAATTGTAATTTGCGAAAACACCCAAGCCATTTCTTGGGCAATTTCGAGGCTACGTTCGGCGTATTTTTCTGTTTGCTGTGGCGTATTATCAAATGCTTTAGGGTCGTTGTACTTAACTGGAATGCGTGCTTCGGCTCCAAAAACTATCGGACAAGCTTCGTCGGCATTATTACACGTTACAATAGCAGCAAAATTGTTTTTAGGGTTAAATTCGTGTTGGTATGCTTTAGAGAAACAAATAATTGGATGTTCGTTTTGGGCAAATTTTACCGCATACACTGGATTATCTGTTTCTGATAATTTTTCAATGTGAAATCCTTGATGTATCAACGTTTCTGCTACTTTAGGAAACATTGCAGTGGCTTCGGTTCCGCCAGAATAACAATACACATTTTTAATACCAAATTGGTAGGCCATGGTTTGAGCCCAAATTTGCGATAAATGACTTCTACGCGAATTATGCGTACATATAAAATTTAAACGAATGGTTTCGCCCAAATCTTTTTTGCTTTGAATATAGGCTACTAAACCCTGCAATACATTTTTACGTTCATCCAAAATTTGCTCCCAAGTAAACGAGCCAATTACCTTGCTAATTTTTTCATTCATCATAAACTATAAATTTTAAAATTATTTTAAAAACGCTACAATTTCACTCACCAGTGCTACTCTTCCTTTTATTCTTACTTCTCCATCTATCATTAATACCGGTGTGGTAAGTACATTGTATTTCATCATCTCTTCAATATCTTCTATCTTCTCTACCTTGGCTTCTGTTTCAGTTTGTTTGGGCGCCTCTAACACATTGTTGTAGGTTGTTTTACATTTTGCGCACCCAGGACCTAATACCATAATCTCTTTCATAAGTATTACTATTTAATTGATTCGTTCGCAAATGTACGAACCTTATGTTAGCAAAGAATAAATGATTTTGGTTCAAACCATTAGAAAGAATGTGTTTTACAGTTCATTCGAAGACATTCCTTTTTGCTCCCAATCACTCAAATTATCAATGCTTATGCTTGCGATGGCTTGTAAGGCTTCACGAGTTAAGAATGCTTGGTGACCGGTAATTAACACATTAGGATAGGCACGTAATTTTTCGAATAAGTCATCGTTCATGTTCGAGTGAGTATGGTCATAAAAGAAGATTGGCTTTTCGTATTCGTAAACATCTAAGCCAGCGTAGGCAATAATTCCTTGGTCTAAGGCCTCCATTAAGTCTACTGTATTTACAATAGCACCGCGCGCTGTATTTATAAAAATTACGCCTTTTTTCATTTTGGCAAAAGTGTCTTTGCGAAACATATATTGTGTTTCGGCATTTAAAGGACAACTAACAGAAATCACGTCGGATACAGCACACAGCTCATTTAAAGAAGTATACTTTACTTGAAATGATTGAATTAAATCTTCATCAGGAGCAACATCGTAAGCTACAATTTTGCAACCAAATCCATGCATAATTCTAATAAAGGCAGCACCAATTTTGCCTGAACCTACAACGCCAACTGTTTTTTCATTTAAATCAAATCCAACCAAATCATCGAGTCTAAAATCGTTTACGGCCATGCGCTTTTGGCTCAATACTATTTTTCGGTTCAGGGCTAATAGCATGGCAACAGAATGCTCGGCAATAGCAAAGGGCGAATAGGCAGGCACATTGGCAACACGCATTCCCAACACTTTCGCTTTTTTTAAATCTACATGGTCGTACCCAACTGAGCGAAGTGCCAAATACCGAACACCTGCCTGATGTAATTTCTCCAAAACCTCGGCTGAGGCAATGTCGGATGTAAAAAGAATCACTGCTTCAAAACCCTCTGCTAATTGCGCCGAATCTATATTTAGGGCAAGCTCTGTGTAATGTAAAACATGTTTTTCCGCTGCCGCAGCCTCCAAAAAAGGTTTGTCGAATCCATGTATGCTATAAACCAATGTTTTCATGTGTATGTATGTTTAAAAGTGGCCTTCAATCTCATTTGAAAACAGCAAGATAGTTGAAATGATTGAACTATTGCTTCCCTATTTTTTAGCAGAAAAAATTTTCACATTATATTCCATGCCTTTCTACAACAAGCACAATAAAAGTAACCGACTATCTGTGGGAATCAACATAAATTAAACAGCCCTTTATCATTAAAAAATTTTATGCTAATTATTGCAAATTGAAATGTAAACTTGTAAATTATGTTTATCAATATTGCGTTAAATTTTTAATTACAAATCAAATGACAAAAATAACTGTAGCTAAAGGAGATGGTATTGGTCCAGAAATTATGGATGCCACATTAGAAATAATTTTAAAGGCAGGTGCTCAAATTGAAATCGAAGAAATTGAGGTGGGTGAAAAAGTGTACCTTGCCGGAAATACTTCAGGTATTGCCAATGAATCTTGGGATACCATTAGGAGAAATAAAATTTTCTTAAAAGCGCCTATCACAACGCCACAGGGCGGCGGATATAAAAGTTTAAACGTTACTACCCGCAAATTTCTTGGTTTATATTCAAACGTTCGTCCGTGTGTAAGTTTACATCCTTTTGTAAAAACAAAACATCCGGTAATGGATATAGTGATTATCAGAGAAAACGAAGAGGATTTATATGCAGGTATTGAACATCAACAAACAGATGAAGTGGTACAATGCTTAAAATTAATTAGCAGACCAGGTTGCGAAAAGATTGTTCGTTATGCTTTTGAATATGCTAAGCAACAAAACAGAAAGAAAGTTACTTGTTTTACCAAAGACAATATCATGAAACAAACCGATGGTTTGTTTCACCAAGTATTTGATGAAATTGCCAAAGAATATCCAGAAATAGAAAACGAACATTGGATTATAGACATTGGCGCCGCTAAAATGGCAGATACACCAGAATATTTTGATGTAATTGTAATGCCCAATTTATATGGAGATGTGCTTTCTGATGTAGCTGCCCAAATTACTGGCTCTGTTGGATTAGCAGGTTCGGCCAATATTGGGGAAGAATGCGCTATGTTTGAAGCCATTCATGGCTCTGCCCCAAGAAGAGCTGGACAAAACATGGCCAACCCTTCTGGTTTATTACAAGGTGCCATTATGATGTTAAATCATATTGGACAAACAGCTATTGCAGAAAAGGTGCAAAATGCTTGGTTAAAAACACTTGAAGATGGGATGCACACATACGATATCTTTAAAGAAGGTACAAGCAAAGAAAAATTAGGAACCAAAGAATTTGCCCAAGCAGTAATAAGCAATTTAGGAGAGTTGCCTAAAATATTTAAACCCGTTGTGTACTCAAATAATTCGGCTTTAAACCTACCAAAATACAAACGTAAACCAGCTGCAGATAAAAAACTTGTAGGGGTAGATATCTTTGTTCATTGGAGTGCTAGCAATCCAAACGAATTAGCAGATAAAATTAAAACCATGGAAAGCAATGGTATTAAGTTAACCATGATTACCAATAGAGGTATTAAAGTTTGGCCTGATGGTTTTAAAGAAACTTTTTGTACCGACCATTGGAGATGTCGCTTTAAACCAAGTGAAAACAGCGCAATGGATAAAACTACCATTGTTGAGTTGCTTAATAGTGCCATGAAAGAAAATATAGATGTAATTAAAACAGAGAATCTATATGAATTTGATGGAAAAGCAGGGTATTCATTGGGTCAAGGACAATAAAACATCCAAAATATCCCATATATATAAAGTTTTGGTTCAGCCAAGAGTAATTGAAAATAGCCATGCCAATGCATGGCTATTTTTTTTCTCCTGATTAAGATAAAATATCCTGAAATAATCAAAAGATAATAATATTTTTGACAAGTAAATAACCCCAAACCTAAAAATGTTTAAACTCAAATTTTTAATCCCATATTTCATATACCTAGCTGCAATAGAGATATTCTGTTTGGGTAGTGTTTATGCGCAAGAATCAAAAATTAGAGAGGCAGAAAAAGATTTAATTATACACACAGCTGAGGATAGTAAGCGCGTAGATATATACAATAAATTATCATTTTATTTTCACACGGTAGATGCAGACAGTACCCTATTCTTTGCCAATAAAGCGCTTATTCTGTCTACAAAACTTGGATATAAGAAAGGCATTGCCGATGCATATAAACATGGTGCAATTGGCCATTATGTAAAATCGGAAGGTGATACGGCCATTAAACTAAATAACCTGGCCTTAAAAATGTATGAAACATTAGGCGATAAAAAGGGGGAAGGGGCCGTAATAAATAATATTGCCATTATTTATCATAACATAGGAAAATACGATGAAGCCATAGAGATGCATCAAAAAGGTTTAGAAATAAGGAAAATGATTGGAGACTCATTTGGCATCGCTGGTTCATATAATAACATTGCCAATTGCTATACTGATAAAGGCGATTACGTAAAATCATTGCAAAACTTATTTAATGGTTTGCTTATTAGAGAGCAAATGAACGATAAACTTGCGATGGCAAATAGTTACGCCAATATTGGAGGGGTTTATTATAGATTACAACGCTTAGATGAAGCGTATATAAGCGCTAAAAAAGCCTATGACATACAAATGACATTAGGCGACAAGGAAGGCTTAATTCAATCTATCATTGCCTTGGGAGCTATTTGGGTAGATAAAAAAGAATACAGGCAAGGACTTCAATATTTTTTTGAGGCCAAGACCTATGCAAAAGAATTAGGTAACCAAAATAGTGAAATAGTTTGTCAGATAAACATTGCAGAGGTTTATAATAAAATAAGGAAACACGACTCGGCTATGTTTTATTTTCAAGCAGCACTTGACAATTCAATCGCAACAGGAGATTTTCCAAGTATTGCCATAGCCAATTCTGGCATTGGAAGTACATACAATTATTTAAAGCAGTATAAGCAGGGAATAATATACTTAGAAAAAGGTTATTCGCAGGCCAAATCATATGGTATAAAACAAGCAGAATTTGAAAGTGCTAAAAATTTAGCAGAGGCCTATAGTAAAATCAATAATTTAGCTAAATCTGTATTTTACTATGAACAAACATTACTCCTTAAAGACAGTCTATTTAGCGAAGAAAATGCCAGAAAAACCCATGAAATAAGCTTTAATTATTTATTAGAAAAAAAACAAAATGAAATTGCACTGCTCGAAAAAGACAAATCCATTCAAGAGGCAGAAAACGATTGGAACAAACTGGTAACCTTTAGTCTTATATTTATTATTGCTGCCTTACTGTTAATTGCTTATGTGATGAACCAATATCGTTTGAAAGAGGTATCAGCAAAAGAAGTTATTCTGAACCAAAAAAATGAAATTGAAATTCAAGCCAACAACTTAGAAGCGCTAAATCAGGTTAAAAATAAGACCTTTTCCATTCTATCACACGACCTTAAAAACCCTATTGCCTCGCTTACCAATGTGGTAGAATTAATGGATGAAGAAGTATTGTCAGAATCTGATTTTAATTTGCTCAGAAGCAGTTTTAGAAGTCAATTAAAATCACTTAACATATTATTAGACAATACCCTAAACTGGGCTAAAAGTCAGATGATAGGCGAAGTAAAGCCAAATAAAACTACCTTAAAAATACACCCCTTAGTGCGTCAGAATTTTGAATTATTTAAACAAAACGCACAGCAAAAAAACATTCAATTAGTTAATCAAGTTTCAGAGGAAATAGAGGCATTAGCAGACAAGAATCATTTAGATATTGTTATTAGAAACATCCTCTTTAACGCCATTAAATTTACAAAAGAGGGCGGGCAAGTTTTGGTTCAAACCGAAGAAGATGACACTGCTTTGAATATACAAATTATTGATACCGGGGTAGGTATGACAGATAAACAATTAGAACGCTTATTTTCGAAGGCACAAGTGCAAGGAAACTATGGAACATCAGGCGAAACAGGAGCTGGTATCGGACTTATCTTATCTAATGATTATATCCAATTAAATGGGGGCAAATTATCGGTACGCAGTGAACTAAATAAAGGAACTACCTTTATAATTACCTTGCCCAAAACAAAAAATGAGTTGCCTGTTTAAGTCGTTTACATGCTTGATGATGGGGTTAATTTCCTTGCGGGATAACCACACAAACTGAAACCCCTTTATTAGGTTCGTTACTTACATTAATTTCTGCATTTAATAAGCTCGCCAGCTCAGAAATAATAATATAACCTAAACTACTACCTTCTACAAATTCGCTTGAAGCCATAGCCTTAGAATTGGAAAGTATGGATTGGATTCGGTTGTAATTTTGAACACTCATGCCTGGCCCGTTATCTGATACCCTAATTAAGCAGGTATTTGCCACGCGGGAAAAGGAAACCGTAATTTGTCCGTTTTTAACATATTTTACCGCATTTGATAGCAAGTTGTGTAATAAAATTCCAATAATTATACCGTCGGTTAAAATAATCTCATCTGGGTCTATTTCATTGATAATAGTGTTTTTATTGAATTGGGCTGCATCATGTAATAGTTCACATAAATCTTCTGCAAGTGGGTATATGGCAATATTGGTTCTTTTTACATCAATTAAATTGTTCTGGTATTTAATCCAGTTCAATACATTTTGCGCATTATCATACAACCTATCTGCAGTTTGCTGTATATCGTAAAGGGTATGCGATAATTCCTCTGTATTATCCTTCCTAAAGGTGTTTTTAGCAGCAATGGCCATAAATTTAATGGGGGTAATAATATCATGCGAAATGATAGAAATAAGCTTGTTTTTAACCCCAACAGATTGCTTTAAATTTTGATTGGCAGCATATAACACATCATTAATTTTCTTTAGCTCATCGGTGCGACTCTCAATGGTTTGCTCTAAGGCTTGATTTCGTTTTACTAAAAGCTTTTTATTTAACTGATTGGCAACAAAAATGAAACTGCCAAAAATTATTATTAAAAGTAACTGAAACCAAGCTTTTTCATAAAACCTCTCTTCTACAATAATTCGAATTTGTTTTTCCGGAAAACTATTTGGATTAAGTCCAGCAGTATTTCGTATTTTTAACATATACTCGCCTGCAGGTAAATTGGTAAAAGAGATAATGTCATCAACGTTTACAAGGCGAATAGGTTCTTTATTATACCCCAAAAGTTGGTATTCAAACTCGGCTTTTTGCAGCCATTGCGAGCTCAATAATTTAATCTTTACACTTTCAATATCAGTTCCTACATATACAATAGAATCGGAGGATGAGACAGGTAGTCTGTTCAAATAAATTTGATCAATGTAAATGGGCATTACCTTGTCGGCATTTTTAAGCGCTTTTGGATCGAAACATACCAAACCTTGGATAGAAGGAAAATACAAATTCCCCTTGCTATCCTTTGCACTAGCAGGGTAACAACCCCCATTAAACTCGGCACTTTTCATTCCCAACCGAGTACCATATCTATTGTATAAAATATGGTTAGAGGTATCTTTTAAATAGTTTAAAATTAAGGGAAACTTTGTTTCAAAAATTCCATTATTTGTGCTGAACCAAAAATGGTCGTCCTCATCTATTTGAAGGCTATGGGTTTTATCTAAAAAAGCATCTTTATCGGTTGGCAAACGTTTAAAAACACCCTTTTCTTGAACTATAATTCCATTTCCATAAGTACATAAAAATAGGAGGTCTTTATAAAAAACAATATCCCTAATACAGGCATTTACTTGCAAGGCTTGTACTTTAATGTTCTGGTTTTGAATAGCAGTTATCTTAAATAAATCGGCACAATTACTATAATAAACTTCGCCAGAATTAGAAAAATTTATTGCTGTAATGCCGTCAAAATCATTGTCTTTAGTTCTATAAATCCCTTGTAATTTCTCTTTATAAAAATAAATAATTTCGTGTGAGGTACCTATGAATAAACTATCACCGTAGGCATTAATGCAGGAAATATTAAAATTACCAGAATAAATCAAGGATGATTTTTTAGTTTTAGTATCAAATTTATACAGCTCTCCGTTTTTAGAAAACCACAATACCTGCTTTCTATAGCATATACTATTCTCATCATTTTTACCATCAAAAAAAGGATAGCGTTGAAAAGAGTTGTCTGCAAACAAATACTGGTTAGCACTTAAAACTCCCTCCTCAACAGTAGTTATGGCATGGTATAAATTATACCTATCTATGGAATAATCGAGGCTTCTAAAATAAGCTTTTCTATAAATGTAAATTCCATCGTTTGAAGTTCCAATTGCAACATAATCACCACTGGTATTTCCAGCAATGGTAGTAATATAAGTAGTTTGGGTGGGTAGTACTAATTTAAAATGAGTAAGCAATTGCGTGGGCTTAGCCCCTATCCTTAGCGTATATAAATTTTTATCATCGATAACAAAACTTGGCTTATGAAAATCTTTGGAGAAAAACCGCAGTTCTATTTGCTTTTCGGAAGAACTGTGTAAGCCTTGCAAAGTACAAAGCTCTATTTGGCCAGTTCTAATATTCACATAATAAATTTTACCCGCCTTATTACTCACATAAAATTGAGATGCTATTTGAAAAAGTGTGTAAGAATCCTTTTGAGGTAGCTTTATTTGTTGGTAAATTCCCTGTGGGCTCATCAATAAGATTTTTCCAGTTCCTAACACTAAAAATTTACTACTATCTATGGCATAGATTTGAATAGGGGTGGCAAATGTTTTATGATTAGAATCTAGAAAGAAATAGCTATTAGCAAACTTTTCAAAAACATCTTTTGTAGGCAAAATGCCAGAAATTACCATGCCATCGTTTCCCAACTTTTCTCTTGGTTCTACTTGGTGGTTAATGATTTCAAAAAACCTACCATCCGATGTTTGTGTATATACTTTCCCATTGATGGTGGCCAAAATATTTCTAAAACGATCGTTCTTTATATTGCTATTTAAACGACTATTGTAAACAAAGATTTTTGAACCATCGTATTTTATAAGTCCATCCTCGGTAGTAAACCAAAGGAAACCCGATTCAGAGAAATAAATATTAGAAACACTGTTTTGAGGTAAGCCATCTTCTTGCTTAAAATGTTTGCAAGAATAATTGGTCTGACCCAAAATAGGTTCAAACAAAAAACCACTCAAAAAAAAGAATAGCCATACAAGATATGTGGCCTTAATTTTCATTGATAAGTTCAACTAAATTTTTTAATTCTATGAGGTTATTTACACTTAACTTGTCGAAGATTCTTGCTTTATACGTTGCCGTAGTGGTTGCTTTTATTTCTAATTTTAGCGATATATCTTTTACCGAAATACCTTGCAATAAATAGCCCAAAACGCTTAATTCTCGCTCCGACAATTGCATCATGGGATTTACCCGTTTAAAAGGCTTTTCTGAGGTTAAACTTTTTACCCTAGAAGAAAAGTAAGTACCACCATTCAGAAATAAATTCATGGCACTTACTACTTCAAGCTCGTCTGATTGTTTGCTCAAAAACCCAGAAACACCCATTTTTAAAAGCCTAGGTGCGTATATTTCTTCTGAGCTCATGGTATAAATAAGCACGGGAATATGTGGATAATTGCTCAAAACTTGCTGCAGAATATCCATAATATTAGAGTTTAATAATTGCATATCTAATACCATGTGCGTTATAATTTGCTCGTTTAAAATTTTAATTATTTCAGTTACATTATCTGTTTCTACCCATTTTAAGGGTTCCATATTATTTTCAATAAGCGCTTTTAAACCTCTCCTAATAATTACATGGTCGTCTGCTAGTAAAATCGTTTTAACTTCTTTCATTTTTGTTTGTAGGATATTGACTACAAGTTAATTTTATATTTAACCTTTAGTTTGCTACCACAATAATAATAGAATTTTTATGAGAAAAAAGTTAATTAGTTGCTTTATGTTTATCAGAAACAATCTTTCCTTTTTACTAGTTATTTTCGCTACTTTTAGTGCTAATGCTCAAGTTATCACAGGCACAAAAACAGTATGTGCAAGCGGGTGCGATTATACGAGTTTGCAAGCTGCTGCAACTGCACTAAATACCAATGGTGTAGGTACAGGTGGTGCCAATATATTGGTAGCAAGCGGACATATAGAAACTGCCCCTACAGGTGGAATAGTTTTAGGATCTAGCACATTAAACACAAGTTTAAGCGCCACTAATCCCTTAATAATTCAAAAAAATGGTGTTGGTTCAAACCCAACTATACAAGCATTTACAGGAACAGGTACAACAGATGGTATTCTAAAACTACTAGGTACTGATTTTGTAACTATAAACGGATTAGAATTTACAGAAAATGTATCCAACACCAATGCTACAACCCACATGGAATGGGGAATTGCCTTACTAAAAAGGAATGCCACAGCACCATTTGATGGCTGCCACAACAATACCATACAAAATTGCACCATTAAACTAAGTAGAAGCAATATAACAGGAAGAGGTATTTATTTAAATAACCATATTTCTAATAGCACAACAACCCTTGCTATCACAACAGCTGCAGATGCCAATTCATTTAATAAAATTTATAACAACAATATAGACGGAGCATATTATGGGGTTAATTTAAGTGGATTTGCCCATGGAACGGCGCCCTTTAATTTGTATGATCAAGGAAACGAAGTAGGAAGAGATAATCTAGGAAATACTATTACCAATTTTGGCGGTACAACAACCTTAGCCTATGGTATTTATTCTATTTACCAAAACGAATTACATATCATCCATAACCATGTATCTGGTGGAGGAGTATTGCACACCACAACCTTATATGGAATTGGCGCATCTACCTCTAATGGTGCAAGAACCTTTATAAGAAAAAATACAGTAATAGACACAAGCACCAGTACCAATTACCCTATTTATATGGCAACAGGTGCAACGGGTGGAAGATTATATGTAGACAGTAATATTGTAACTGGCTGCACAAACCACACTGGTACAGGTATTTTATATGCCATTTATAGCATTTCAACACCAGATAGTTTGGTAGTAACCAATAACAAAATTGTAGCTAATAAATCTACCTCCACAGGCGCATTCTATGGCATTGCACACACTTCAGCTACGGGTGGAATTTCGATAACCGATAACAATGAAATAAGCAATAACCTTAGAAATGGTGCTTTTTATGGTATTTATAGTTTTGGAACTGCCAATATCTTTAGCATAAAAAACAATATTATTTCTGGAGATACCACCATGGGCGCTGCCTCATTACTTTATGGTATTTGGCAAACAAGTACCAATAATAGTACAGACAGCATTATTGGAAACCAAATTAATCATTTATTTGCCAATGGTTCGGGCGCAGTTATTGGCTACTTTAAAAACTCAAATACACATTCAGGAACCAAATTTATTACCCATAATACTATTTACAACTTATACTCAAATACAGGAAGTGTAAGGGCAATAAACCATCCCGGAGGTAGTTCCAACAGGATTTTACAAAATAATATCTTTAACATTATTAGCAATGGAACGGCCTCACAAAGTATTGGTATTGAACTTGGAGCCAATTCTTTAAATAATGTAGTAGCCAATAATTTCATTTCAGAAATTAAAGCCCCCAATTCTGTTAATGCAAATGGGTCGGCACTGGGTGTTTTAATAAGCAATGGAACAGTTGGTAACAATTCAAGGTTATTTTTTAATACCATTTTTTTAGATGCGGTTACAAATACAACTAATTTAAACTCTGCTTGTGTAAAGAGCAACACAAATCCCACCCTAGAATTAAGGAACAATATTTTAATTAATAAATCGGCAAGTGGTGCAAGCGGCAGAGCTGTTTGTTTTTGGAGAGAAGGAACCAATTTAACAAGCTACCATGCCACCTCAAATAACAACGTATATTATACAGGGGGCAGCAGTGTAGGAAGTGCCTTTTTCTTCAATGGTACATCGGCAGATACCAATATAGCCGACCTAAAGATACGTATGGGTGGCAGAGATGGCTCATCCTTCTCTGAGAATGTTGCCTTTATTAACTCAAGTTTTTCTCCCTACAACCTAAGAATAAACGCATTTGTACCCACTCAATTAGAATCTGGTGCAAGCCCAGTAAGTACCCCTTTTCCAATTCAGGTAGATTATGACAATAATATACGCAACAATAATGCACCAGATATTGGTGCCAACGAAGGAACCTTTATTGGAATTGATTTAATTGGCCCAAATATCTCATTTGCTGCACCAGGCATGCAACAAATAAGCAGTTCTATTGGAATTGGACTTGTTTCTATTAATGACCCGAGCGGGTTAAAAATTGGCAGTACAACACGACCTAGAATTTATTATAAAAAGAAAAGTGAAATGAACGCCATAAGTGGAAACACATCGGCTGATAATGGCTGGAAATATACCAATGCAATTGGAGCTGCTAGTCCGTTTAACTTTACTATTAATACCACTTTATTAAACTCAGCATTAAATGTGGGCGACACTATTGAGTATTTTATTATAGCTGAAGATTCTCTTGGAAATATTGGCGTAAATGCTGCACAATTTTCTTTCCCACCAAGCAGTGTTGATTTAAGTAACAGCAATTTTCCAGCAAACAATATTGCCAATTCAATATACATTGCCGATACAATTTCTGGAACATTTACAGTAGGTATAAGTGGTCAGTTTATTTCTATAACAGCCGCACTAGACACACTTCAAAGAAGATTAATTACGGGTCCTGTGGTTTTAAATTTGGTTGATCCAATTTATACCAACGCCACACTAGGAGGTTCGGAGGTGTTTCCAATAAGATTAAAAAAATATGTGGGAATTAGTCCTACTAATACACTAACCATTAAGCCAGCCATTGGCAATAATTCACTTATTACAGGAGCATCTGGTTTTGCTATGTTTTTATTTGAAAATGGTGCCGAACACATTATTATTGATGGTTCAAACAACGGAACAGATAGCAGAAACCTGCGATTATTTAATTCAATTGCAACCCAATCAACCTCCATTTTTATTGAAAGCAATAATCCAGATTTAGGAGTAAGAGATGTAACTATAAAAAATACTACTATCAAAGGAGGTAATAATGCCACCTCATACGGTATTTTAATGGCAGCAAACATTGTATTGCCGCATACCTCAGCAGTAGCCGGATCGGGAACCAGGAGAATTCTAATTCACAACAACAACATTTATAATACCTATTACGGGGTAGTTGTTAAAGGAAGTAGTGCTAATCCCTTAACCAACATCACTATCAGTAATAATCTCATTGGTTCAGACAGTGCTGGATTGCATGTTCAATATTTTGGTATCTATTTACAAAGTGCAAATCTTGTGAAAGTACATAAAAACAAAATATTTAATATTAGGTCGGTAAACTCTTTAAACATTGCAGGTATACAACTATTTAACGAAGTAACTAATTCAACAATAAGCAACAATGAAGTAAGTGGCGTATACCAACAAAGCACAGGTGGTTGGGGAGCTGCGGGTATCGATTTGAACCAAAATGTAGGTAATATAAACGATTCAATTTACAACAATTTCATTTCAGACATTTTGGGTATTAACTACTCGCCTAGTACGATATATAATGCCTTTGGTTTAAAAATAGTTGGCGGAATAGATATTAAAGTTTACCATAACAGTATTCATTTGTTTGGATCGCCCAGTATAGGAACCACCGCCACTGCATCTGCTAGTGTACTTTTACAAGTGCCTGGAAACGGCTTGGATATTAGAAATAATATTTTTAGCAATGCAATGACTGGCGGTATAGCAGGTTCTAAGCATTATTCATTATGGATAACCGCTTTGCCGCCTAGCAATGCCATTTTTGATAATAATAACTTTTTTGTTTCGGCCTCGGATGGTGTATTAATGCGCAACAATACTGTGGATGTAACCACCATGGCAAACCTACGTACCACACTAAATTCAAATACCAACTCAATTAACGTAAATCCACAATTCTCATCTAATACCAGATTATACCCAGGTGTAGGAACGGTTGCAGGTTTAGGTTCAAGCATAAGCACTATTACACGAGATTTTGTAGATACCTTAAGAAATATACCACCAAGTATAGGTGCCATTGAAAAAGAAGCCGATTTGGCGCCACCGATTTTCACTAACTTTACTCCTTTTCCCAATACCAGCAGCTTATTAAATAGAAATGTGACTGTGGGTATTGTAGATGCTTACTCTGGTGTTGCAGCTGCCAGTGGTTCACGACCAAGAATCTATTTTAAAAAGAGAAGTGAGGCTAATAGCTTTGGCGCAAACACAAATTTTGTTAGCGGTTGGAAATGGGTAGAAGCAAACAATACGTCATCTCCATTTGCTTTTAGTATTGATTATAGTTTATTATTCACAGCACTTAGTGTAGGAGATACCATTCAATATTTTATAGTAGCACAAGATAGCATTGGCAATGTAGGTGGAATTCCGGAACTTGGTTTACAATTAACTACTGTTGGAAACATTACACAGGCACCAAACAGCCCTTTCCAATATATTGTAACACCTAGTCCGCTTGCAGGAATATACACGGTAGGAGCACTCGGAAATTATACTAGTATTTCTTCGGCAGTTGGTGCATTAAATCTATTAGGCGTATCTGATGCCGTAACGTTTGCGCTCATAGATACTGTTTACACACTCACCACTCCGGTAGAAATTTTTAACGCAGCGGGAGTAAGTGCTGCCAATACCGTAACATTTAGACCAGCACCAGGCGTAAACGCAAAAATTACTGGCACCATAAATGATGTAATTTTTAGAATAGTTGGCGCAAGACACATTAGATTTATTGGATATGATAGTTTGTCGTTGCCTTCGATAAATCTTACTATTGAAAACTGGGGTACAGGAAATACCATCGCCATTAGGAACGATGCTTCAAATAATACCATAAGCTATTGTAAAGTAAGTGGCTCTAGCACGGCTGCTGCCAATGCTATTATCGCGATGAATACATCGATTAACACGGGAAATAATTTTAATACCATTGAGTATTGCATCTTAACGCCAACAATTGCAACAGCAGCGCCACATAATGCTATTTACATGACAGGCATAACGGCGGCGCCAAACACCAATAATATAGTGCGGAATAACTACATCTCAAACTTTATTAACAGAGGTGTTTTTGCCACAACTGCCAATAATAACTTAAGCATATCGGATAATCATTTTTACCAAACAATACCGCGCACGGCCACTGCAGCTTATGCGCCTATTTTTGTTGAGAATAGTACAGGTACAAATATTCAGATAACCAACAATTACATTGGCGGCAGCGACAGTTTGTGCTTAGGCGCTACACCTATGACCATTTCTGGGGCACAACTCATGCAATTAATCTTTTTACAATCGGCTCCCAGCACTTGGTCGAATATTACTGGAAACAAAATAGCCAATATTCATTTTACCACTACCAATGCAACAGCAAATCATGCCTTTATCTTTATTGGCAACGGTAAAGTTAATTGTACAAATAATGAAATAGGTTATGATACCTCCACCAATAACATCGTTTTTAATTATAATGGGTCTGGCCAATCTAACCTATATGGTTTTGGTGTAGGAGGCGTATTAGCTGCCCCTATTTTTGATTCCATCATTGTT
>JAUYMZ010000100.1 GCA_030699355.1 Bacteroidota bacterium
TCTATATGTACCTTCTATATTGGTAATGGATATTTCCTTATTGCTTGGATTGGGAAAGAGAAAATATGCTGAACTTAATAAGTAGGATTGTTAAAAGCAATTCAATAAAAGTTAGAGTAAGGAAGCTGCAATTGTTATTCAGATAGTTTTTGGGTTCAACCAACGCGCTGTTATGCAACCCAATAAAAAGGATTTATTGACTTCATGGCAAATTCAAATACTATGAAAAAACTTTTCCTTCTCTTTTTTTCACTTCCCTGTGTATTAACAGCACAAATTCTTCCTAATTTATTGTCACCATTTCGCTTGCCTGATAGCAAGTTTAGAGTAGATACCATCCACTTTCCACATGGTGAAGTAAAAATACAAGAATATAGTATAGATGCGAACGAGAATGCCACCTTACAAACCATCTATGATTGGCAAAGCAAGGATGGTTGGTTTATGAAGTCTTCCCGCACTTTTCCCAATAATTCGGTTTATAATTATTACGAATCCCAGTTTGAATATGATACAAATGGCAGGCCCTTGCAATTGCATAATTTTAGAAGGCTAAAAGACCAAACCCTGCTTGAACCTAATGGTAAAGATTCAATGGGCTATGAAGCAAATATGCTAAGGTATGATTATCGGGTAACAGGAAAGCAGAATCTTGAATACTATACGGAGTATGAGTACGACACTATCTTTGGTTTAAAAGCCTCTTACCTTAGAGATATACCTGCCAACACAACATTTTCAGGTATGTTTGAGGTGAAGGATTTTTATAAACCTAACTTACCTTCATTTGTCTTAGATTATTCTGAATCTAGAACAAATAAAAAACTAATGGGTAACCGAAAGTTTTATTATGATTCTATGGATAGACTTATTTACATGATTGATTCATCTGACCTCTTTAACGAAATGCGCCTTCATGCGAATATTAAAGTTGTATACCTTGGAAATACGCATTCAATTGATTCAATCATTTTTGATGAGATCCTAATTAATGCATATCAAGTTTATAAAATATTGTATGATAACA
>JAUYMZ010000101.1 GCA_030699355.1 Bacteroidota bacterium
AGCAGATTAGAGAGCAGTAAAAAATGGAGCGCAATCAAAAATCAAACAATGAATCTTCCGGATTGCTTATAGAGATTAACTCTGAAGGTTTTTGTGTGCGCACCAATAAAGCAATTTATACAGAAACAGGTTATTTACCTCAAGAGATTATAGGTAAAAAATTTAAATCTTTTCTAGAAATCGACTCAAACTATTTGCGTGAAATTGAGCAAAGAATTTCATTGAGTACCGAAAGTGTGGTGTATTTTGACTGCTATTTTAAAAACAAACTTGGGGCATCTATATACATGCAATGGGCCATGTATTGGAGCGAAAACCAAAACCACGTAATTTGTATTGGTAAAGTTTTTGGGCAAAATGAAACCATACTCTCTCAAGAGAATCAACATTTACAGTTGTTAAATGCCATCCATGAAAACATACAATTGCATCGCAATGAAAATGACTTGTTAGATGAAGTTTGTAAAATCATTATTAGAACAGGACATTACCCTTTGGCTTGGGTTGGACAAATAGAAAACGAGCAAATTAAGTTAATTTGTAAAGACAGTGAAGTATTTATAAGCGATAGTATTTTTGAAAAATCTTTGCTAGGTTCAGGCTTATTGCAAAATACGCAGCATCAAGGAAAGCTAAGTGGCACCTTAGAATTGAATTTAAGTGAACAACAAGAAAAAGAAATTTTCCTAAGTTTACAATTACCCATCAAAAATGTATTGATAGTATCCCTACCCTCTCGTCCAAACCAATTTGTAGCTGTTGCCAGTTTAAACAACCATAAATTTGACCAAAACACCAAATCAACTTTCGAAAAATTAGGCACTAGACTCAGTTTTGCCTTAAGGTCGTTTCAGAATGAAGACCTTTTAATTTCAAGTGAAAACAACTTAAAAAAGCACATTCGTGAACTTAATTTATTGAATGAAGTAAACAATAAAATTTTACTCATTAAGGAAGAAACGAAACTCATTAAAGAGGTTCTTAAAACCTTAAATGAGCAAGGCAATTATAAACTCTCTTGGATTGCTTTTTTTGAGGCAGAACACGAAAGAAAACAGATTATTATTCCTGCTTTTTCTTGCGGTTCTGATGAATATGTGAACTCATTGCGTTTTGATTTAAATAATCCAGAAATTTTAAAAGGACCTGCCGCAACCTGCATTCTTACTAGAAAAACAGCCATTGTTAACTCTAGTCGCGACGATACTAATTTCTCTTTTTGGAGAGAAAATGCACTTAAACATCAATTAAACTCTATAGCTAGCTTATACCTAAATATAAGTCCTAAAAATAAAGCTGTATTAACGGTATATTCCCAGAACAATGATGCCTTTGATTTCAGAGAAATTATTATTCTGGAGCGCATTGCCCATAGCTTAAGTTATGCCATTCATGCCATACGAACTTTTAAAGAAAGTAGTCAGTTTAAAAACGAATTAAGTGAGTCGCAAAAGAAACTCATTGATTATGAAATTGCCCTGAACGAAACATCCATAGTATCTATAACAGACAAGGATGGCGCTATAACCTATGTAAACAAAAAGTTTGAAGAAACGTATGGAATAAAAGCCAGTCAAATGCTTGGCAGCAAACATTCTTTGGTAAACAGCAAACACCATAACAGCGCCTTTTGGGATGAATTGTGGCAAACCATTAATGCGGGTAAAACATGGACAGGCAATATAAAGAACATAGACATTAGTGGTAAAGAAAGGTGGTTTGAAACCATAATCTATCCCTTTTTAAATATAGAAGGCGTTCCTTACCAATTTATAGGAATGCAGCGCGATATTAGCGAATCTATAGCCTTGCAAGAGAAAGTAAACTTGGTAAATAGATTGGTAGATTCGGCAGAAGTACCCATATATTCTGTGGGTGTGGAGGATGAAGTAATTTCATGGAACCAAGGCGCAGCTCTATTATTTGGCTATAGTGAAATAGAAGTAATTGGTAAAAAATATTCAAGTTTCTTAAGCGAAGACCAAATAGATGAAATGCACATTATTTGGGCTAAGATAAAGAAAGGCGATTCTATTTCGGCTATTGAAGTAGAAAGAAGCACCAAAGACAATAAGTCGATTTTCTTAAGTTTAAGCATTTCTCCGCTCCGAAACTTGAAACATGAAATTATTGGAGCAGCCTTTATAGCCAAAGACATAACCCGCACCAAGCAGGCAGAGTTAATGGCCTTTTCATTGAACACAAAACTCATAACCCGTGAACGTGAATTTGAGTTTTTATCTGAATTAAGCCAGTTAAATAACATCAAAAACAAAGGAATAGCCACCTACCTCAACGATTTTCTTGCACTTATGCAACAACATTGGAGTAATCATTTGCTCAGCAATGTGAAAGTTAATTATAAAAACAAAACTTTTGTAGGCAAGAACTTTATACCGCAAGAAACTTTTAGTAGCAGCCAAATAGAGCACGAAAATCAACATCCTGTTAGCATAGAAATACACCATCCAGCTTCCTATCATTTAAGTAAAAGCGAAAAATACCTTCTCAATTTAAGTTGTGCTTGGTTAGGTTCAAGCCTAAAATATAAAGAATATAGTTACAAGCTTTCTGAGCGTATTAAAGAGTTAAATACACAGCAATATCTAGTAAAATTAGCCGATGAATGTGCAGACAACTTGGATATTTTGTTTCAAAAACTAGCAGCTTATTTACCTCAACATTGGCAGTTTCCGCAAATGGTAATTGCCCAAATAACTTACCACAATAAAACTTATTGGTCTGAACCCAATAGCGCAGCCGAAGGGCCAATGCAGATTGCCGAATTTGAGACCATAGAAAAAATAAAAGGTCGCTTGAGTATTCAATATAAAAACGAAAAAGTAGACCACGAAGAAGAAATCTTTTTGGAGGCAGAGCAAAATTTATTGCATGAAATTTCGGATAGTTTACGCAATTTAATTAACCAACAAATCCTTCAAAAGAATTTAAAAAGTGCTGAGAATAAAATTCAAAAAATAGTAAATTACGTAGATGCGGCGGTGGTATTGATGCAAGCCAATGGGAACATTTTATTTAGTAATGTTCAAAGCAATGACATGATGAAGGAAGTTTTTCAGTTAAATTTAGCTGTTAACCAAAATGTGTTGGATCAGCTTAACAACAAAAAACACCATGAATTACTAGATGCCATGAAAGGCCTGGGGGCAATGCCCGAATCTCAATACTTATTTGAAGTAAGAACCGAAACCGATAAGATAAAAAGCTATGAATTAAAGTTGCAAAACTTAGACCTTCATCACTTTGCTAGCTCCGACAAGTTACTGGTTTTAAAGGAAATTACACATATTAAAGACAGAGAAGAAGAAATAAATAATTTAATAAACCTCCTTAAAGACTTAAATTTTATAACTTCATTTGAAATTAGTCATGAATTGCATAAGCTCCAATCTATTGTAGAATTGGCGCAAGACCTCGATTTTGTGGATGCCGATTTAAGAGAAATATTTTCTACCAGTAAAGAAACTTTTGCCAAAACAAACAGCTCTTTAAAGAAGCTTATTAACAGAATAAATATACCCCTGCAAAAAGAAATTAGCATTGCCAATAGTTTAAAACGCATCGAAAAAGTATTTTTGATTGATGATGATGAGTTATCTAACAAAATCAGTTTGCGTATTTTAGAAAAGCATTTCGACCCTATGAAATTGATTTGTTATTCTAATTTGGATGAGGCCATTTCCTATTTTAAATCGGATGCGGATAGTGGCAATCATATTATCTTAATTGAACCCAATATGAAAGCAAAAAGTGCTTGGGATTTTTTTGAATTCTATGCCAATAAAAACATGAGTTCGCCCGTGATTTTGATAGGTTCAAACCCTGATGCTTTGAGCATACAAAAGGCCATGACATATACATGCGTGAAGAATTACATACAAAAACCATTAAACAACGATATGGCCAAGCGAATAAATAGTAAAGACGCATTTATTTGGAACAACCAATAATACAGGTATTATGAGCCCGAGCAATTCAGAAACATATCAAAACATACAAGATGCATTGGACAAAAATCCAATGTTGAAAGCCTTGTTTGATGTTCCTTTCGCAGGAATTGCCCTATTGAGTGAAGATGGAATTTTACTTCATTGTAACCATAGTTTTGAAGACATGCTTGGGTATCATACAGGTGATTTGGTGCATGGTCATTTTAATAAATTTGTACAAGCAGAAGATTGGGCAGGACTCACAGAAAATATCCCTTCGTTGTTTGCAAAAAAAACAACAACAATTGCGGGAGAAATTGGACTAATAGGCAAAGAAGCTCATATATACGCTGCCAATTACCAAGCTAAACTTATAGAGATTTTACCAGAGCAAAGTTTCGTGATTTTGTATTTTAGCCTGAACCCAATTTTAAACCAAAAAAACGTATCTGAGAAAAGTAAATCAGCTTCTATTTACGAAACCATATTTGACAGAACCTCTGAGGCTATAATCATTACCGATGCTAAATCAGATGGCAGGGTGCCAGATATCATCTATGTAAACCAAGCTTTCTGCACTATGAGCGGATATGAGGCACATGAATGTGTAGGAAATCAACCGAGCATGCTTACGGGTACAGAAACCAATTTAAGTGAGCTTATTCGACTTGGTGAATACATCAAAAAGGAAAAAGAAGGTGTTTTTGAATTATATAATTACAAAAAAGATGGAACACCCTTTTGGGTTCAATTTTCTATTTTACCCATCAAAAATGATGCGGGTATTTGTACCAATTGGGTTGCCTTTGAAAAAGATATTACCCAACAAAAAAATCAACACGCGCAGCTTGTTGAGTCGGAAACCAAGTTTAGAAGTTTGGTTCAAAACTCGGCAGTAGGTATCTATATTTTAGACAACGAAGGCTTTAGTTTTGTAAACCATAAATTTTGTGAAATAACAGGATATACAGCTGATGAATTGGTTAAAATCCAATTACCGAAACTTATTTTCCCAATTGATTATTTGATGGTAAATAAGAAAATCCAGGACAGTTTGTTCGGACTTACACCCACAGAGCAATATGAGTTTAGGGCAATTAAAAAAACCGGAGAGGTAAGGTGGTTCGAAACAAATGGTTCTCGCATTATATTAAATGGGAATCCGAGTATCATTGGTATTATAAGCGACACTACAGAGCGCAAAGAATCGGAAGAAAAGATTAGGATATTTTCTCAGGCCATTGAACAATCTGCTGCCAGTATTATTATTACAAACTTAGCGAGTGAAATTGAATATGTAAATCCGGCTTTTATTAAAATTTCTGGCTATCAAAAATCGGAAATAATTGGTCAGAACCCGCGGATTTTAAAAACAGAATTTAATGAGAAAAACGCCCATAAAGAAATGTGGGAGTGTTTAGAACGCAATGAATCTTGGCGCGGTGTTTTTTACAATAAAAGAAAAAATGGCGAACATTTTTGGGAACGAGTTGTGATATCACCCGTTTTTAATGCTGCCGGAAAGAAAACCAATTATGTGGCAGTTAAAGATGATATTACCCAAAAGATTCAATTAGAGAACGAAAAAGAAAAACTAATAGAAGAATTAACCGTAAGTCTCAACGATTTAAAACAGTTTAGCTTTATTACTTCCCACAATTTACGAGCGCCAGTAACTAATTTAGTAGGCATACTCGATTTATTAGATGCTACCAAAATACAAGACGAAGAAACATTAGAACTGTTAGAAGGATTTAAAAAATCTACTATAAAACTCAATGAAACGCTGGAAGACCTCATTGAAACCCTCATTATAAAAAGCAACAAGAATATTCTATTTAAGGAAATATCCTTCGAAGAAATTTTCACAGCTACTTGTCATAGTCTAGCCAAACAAATTAGCGAGAAAAACACCAAAATTGTGGCCGATTTTAGTGAAGCTCCGCAGCATTTAATGATTAAAACATATATTGAAAGCATCTTTCAAAATATCATTACCAATGCCATTAAATATGCCCAACCCAACCTAGCTCCTGAAATCACCATTAAATCATACCTCCATAATGGAAAAGTAGTATTAAGGTTTAGCGACAATGGAATGGGTATGAACTTAGAAAAAATAAAAGATAGGTTATTTGGCTTGTATCAAAAATTCCATAATAACCACGATAGTAAAGGAATTGGACTTTTCTTGGTAAAATCGCACGTGCATGCCATGAATGGTCAGATAGAATTAACCAGTAAAATAAACCAAGGAACCACCATAACTATAACATTTGATAATAAAGATTATGCTTAAATATGTAATGCTTGTAGACGACGATGATGTAACATTGATGATCTGCAAACTAAGATTAAAAAAATCTCAGTTTTGTGAAGAAGTGATTAGCTATGAAAATGGCTCGGATGCGATACAATATTTTGAAGACCAAATGGCCTTGGCACCAGAAAAACGTATGGCACCAGAATTAATCTTCCTAGATATAAACATGCCCGTTATGAATGGATGGGAGTTTATTGAAACCTTTGAAGAAAAATATCAGCAGGCTTTCCCAAAAACAAAAATTAAAATCTTAAGTTCAAGTGTAGACCCCAAAGATGAAGAAAGGGCAAATACCAATAATCGAATTTTAGGATTTATAACCAAACCATTAACCAATGATAACCTCTTAGAGTTAATGAAAACCGAGGCATATAAAAACAATTTCCAAACCAATTAAATAAATAGACATGTTAAACAATGTGATGTTGATAGATGATGATGATGTAACCATAATGATTTGTGAGTTGAGGTTAACAAAGTCGCAGTTTTGCAAAAACGTAATTTCATTTTTATCTGCCAATGAGGCTTTAGATTATTATAAATCTCAACTCGCTCTACCCGCAGATAAACAGGTTTTACCTGAGCTTATTTTCCTTGATATCAATATGCCAGAAAAAAGTGGCTGGGAATTTTTAAGTGAATTTGAAAAGGATGTATTGCCACAAATTAAAGCTCCGCAAATTGCTATTTTAAGCTCTACAGTAGACCCAGAGGATACTGAAAAAGCGTCTTATAACCCCCATTTAATGGGATTTATAAACAAGCCGCTTACTTCAGAAAGTTTAGCTAAATTTAAACTATTAATGCACTAAGCTAATCGCGGAAAATAATCTGTGATTTGGTTTGCGCGTAGGTAACATCAATAACACCAGGTTCATTAAAAAAATCGCCTGGAAAACCTAATTCTATATCCGAAACTTCATTAAGTTCTTTCAACGAAGTAGCAGGAATATCAATAGTAACAGCGCCTAAGGCATCCACAATTTGGGAGGCCTTAGTTGCTCCAACAATGGGTACCACAGATTGGTTTCTTTGCATGGTCCAACGCAGGGCAACTTGCGCAGGTGTGCAGCCCAAGGCGTTTGCAACCTCAATTACTTTTTGAGCAATTTGGGTATTTCGCTCGTTTAATCTTTTAGAATTTTCTGGCAAGCGGCCCTTATCTCCTTTGATATATTTTCCTGTTAATGCCCCTCCAGCCAATGGTGCCCAAGGAGTTAAGGTAAGGTTTAAGGCTTTTGCTACCGGCAATAAATCGCGTTCAGCCGTTCTATTAATCAAACTATATTCTACTTGTAAGCCTGCAAAACGATTCCAACCTCTCAACTCGGCTATGGTATTTGCTTGCGCCACACGCCAAGCGGGCGTATCACTAATGCCAATATAATGCACCAATCCTTTCGAAATTAAATCGTTCATAGCCAACAAAACTTCTTCCGGGTGGGTAGTAAAATCCCAGATATGCAACCATAAAACATCGATATAATCTGTTTGCAAGCGCTTCAAACTTTCTTGCACCGAGCGCATCATATTTTTTCTATGGTTTCCCGCATAGTTGGGGTCGCCGTTTCTATCTTTCAACGAGTATTTGGTAGCCAACACATAATGGTCGCGGTCTGAACCAATAAATTCTCCTAGAAATTTTTCTGAAGTTCCCTGCGTATAAATATTGGCCGTATCCAAAAAGTTTCCACCTGCATTAGCATAAGCCTCAAATACAGCCTTGCTACCTTCAAAATCGGCACCCCATCCATTTTCTGTGCCAAATCCCATGGTTCCTAAACAAAGTTCAGAAACGCGTAATCCTGTATGTCCGAATAATTGGTATTTCATTTTTTAGTCGTTAGTCGTTGGTCTTTAGTCTTTAGTCTTTGGTCTTTGGTATTTAGTCGTTAGTCTTTAGGTCATTAATAATTACAAACCCGTAATCCGTAATTCGTAATTCATAATTCATAATTCATACTTCATAATTCATAATTAACTCTTCCTTTTCGGTTTAAACCCACGTTTAGGTTCAGGCCTATGTGTTTTGGGAGAATAAATGGGGGCTTCCCCTAAAAAGGTTGGTAAAGGCAATTTAGGAATTTCTTTTTCTATTAATGTTTCAATGGCATGAAAACGTCGTTGGTCTTTTTCGTTGATGAAGGTGATGGCAGTGCCTTTAGATTCGGCACGGGCGGTTCTACCAATGCGGTGCACATAATCTTCTGGGTCGGGTGGCACATCAAAATTTACCACTAAATCTATTCCGTCTACATCTATCCCGCGAGAGAGAATATCTGTACCAATCAATACTTGAACTTTTCTGCTTCTAAACTCATTCATTAAATCTTCGCGTTCTTTTTGCTCTAAATCTGAATGGAAAGAACGCGCCTTTAATCCAATTCGCTTGAGTTCAAATTGCAGGCTTTTAACACGCTCTTTGGTTCCTGCAAAAATAATGACACTTTGATAAGTCGTTTGTTTAAAAATCTCGCCTAGTAAAGGAATTTTTTGCGCATCATAGGTTAAATAAGCTTGTTGCAAAATACCTTCGGCGGGTTTAGAAATGGCAATGCTAATTTCTTCTGGTTTATGCAAAATTTTGGCTGCCAAGGTTCTAATTTTAGGTGGCATGGTGGCCGAAAACAATAAGGTTTGTCGTTCTTTGGGCAAGTAAGAAATGATTTTAACAATATCATCATAAAAACCCATATCCAACATTCTATCTGCTTCATCTAATATTAAATGCTCTAATTTATCTAGCTTAATATCGCCAGAAGCCAGCTGAGAAATTAGCCTGCCGGGCGTAGCAATAATGATATCGGCCCCAGCCTTTAAAGCTTTTTTTTGCTGATCCCAAATGGCACCATCTCCCCCACCATAAATGGCAATAGAACTTACCGGCACATAATAGCTAAAGCCTTGCACTTGTTGGTCTATTTGCACCGCCAACTCACGGGTTGGCGCTAAAATTAAAGTATTTAAATGGCTATGGTTTGAACCTATAATTTTATCAATAATTGGCAATACATAGGCTGCGGTTTTGCCCGTTCCTGTTTGGGCACAAGCTATTAAATCTTTGTGTGCTAAAATAACCGGAATGGCCAATTCTTGAATTGGTGTTGGCTTATTAAACCCCATGGCATCTAAGCCGTCCATAAGGTCGTAATCGAATTGAAAATCGTCGAACGTCAAAATATTTTTTTTCTGCAATATAGGTGTAATTGGGCAAATAATATTTTGCCCAATTACATTTCTAACTAATCACTCAACCAGAGCCCTGAACCAAGGTTCATATATTAGGCTGTTGCGCTTTCTTTTGATTTACTTTTGCCCCTAAAAAATAAATATAGGTTAAGGAACAACATTATTCCTAGGTAAATAGAGAACCAACCTATTTTATAGGCCAATATTTCGAGTAGCTCGCGCGTGGCAATAATTTCATAGGCAATGTTCATAATAATAAATGCAAATCCGATGTTTAACAAATAGAATCCAACTTTAAAAAGGTGATTAGTAGCATCTGCAATGGACTCTCTTCCTCTAAAAATATCAATCATAAAAATTCGACCATTTTTAAAAAGCACGTTTGCCACATAAATGGTTAAAGCAATTGTTACAGGCAAATAAATGGAATAAGCCATTACTACAAAATTTGTGTTCATAAATTTAATTGTTAATTGGTGGTATTATTTGAAAAAAAATGTTGAATGTGTTTGGTGAAATTGGCAAAAACGAAAATGTTTAAATAGTGCATAAACCCAAGACCAATAAGCAGTAATCCAATTCTAAAAGTTAGCTCTTCGGCAAGCATGAGCCAAGAGGTAATTTGATGAAAAAAATTGATTGAAATTGCTGCATAGCCAAGATTTATTAGGTAATAGCCAATAAGTAAAAACTTATTTAGGGTACTAACAAGTGCTTCATTATTATTAAACATTTGCATTAAGAATAAAGCACCTCTGTTGTTTAAATCCTTGCCTATCACAATTGTGATATAAAATGTAGCAGGGATATAAGTTAGATATGAGACTAAATTGTATTCCATTTTCTTTTTGTATTTTCAGGAATTTGTGAAAGTTAAGGCTAATAAAAAAAGCTTAACTCTTCGAGTTCAGAAAAATTAATATATGCATACCAAATAGCAGTAATTGGCGAAACAAATAATAGGGCATAAAGGCCAATTATAGTAAAGGGAGGAATGAGGAGTATGAGGAATGCAAGAAGGGTCCAAGCATAATATTTACGTAGCTTACTTTGGTTCAGCCCTACCCAAATTAGGTTAACAATAAAACTAAGCAATTGGGCTGAACCAAGGGCAAAATATAAAATAAACAAATCCTCGTTAAACTTGAATTTGGGGAAGGTTAAATAGATTACCAAACCAAATGTAGATACCAGAAGAATGGTTTGGAACCAAAAATCTACGACTTTAAAAGTCTTAAATGATTTTCTCATATTCATTTATTTTAAAAGTTTAAGTAAAGTGCTAAAGAACCAGCTCTCATCTGCTTTAAGCATTACATCTACCGACTTATCCATTTTACCAACAAAGTTGGTGAGGCTACTTACTGTTTCGGTAAAAGCTTTATGATCGGGATTAGATTTTGTTCCTTCAAATTCATTGAGCTGACTTAATGCTTTAAGCACAGGTTCAATTTCTCTTCTTTTACGTTCCTTGGCAATTCTGCGGGCAATTTCCCAAATATCCTTTTCCGCAATAAAATATTCCTTTCTATCACCAGGAACTAGTTCTTTGCTTACCAATGTCCAGTTTATTAAATCGCGTAGGTTGGTATTGGCATTCCCTCTAGAAATACTTAATTCTGCCATAACATCTTCTGTGGTTAAAGGCTTTGGAGCTATTAAAAGTAAGGCATGAACTTGGGCCATGCTCCTATTTATTCCCCACTCACTGCCTAAGGTTCCCCATGTTTGAATGAATTGTTTTTTTGCTTCAGGAAAATTCATGATTAGATTTATTTCGAGGACAAAGATACACTCATTTATTAAACTTTCAATTATTACTGAAAGTTTAATAACATAAAACATTCAATTATTTGAAAATGTGAACATTATTTTTTCTGATATACAATCACTTTTGATTCTAAGCAGTATTCAATCGTAATTTTAAATGAAGAAATATTGGTGAACAAGTTGTGGCCAACCAAGGCAATATAAAATACGGCCTGAACCTAGGCTATTTCTGGGGCTCTTTTCCGTTTTAAAAAGGGTTTCTCCACCAAATGCCAAGATAGAAACCCTAATCCAATAACCACAAAAACAATCGAAACCAGCAATAAAAACACGTTGTATTGTTTAAATAAACCTAGGCTCACAAGAAGCTGAATCAATGGAAAATGCAGAATATAAATTCCATAAGAAACATCGCCATATTTCCCGAAATTATTTAAAAATGAAAGTCCAAATGCCAAATATGTAATCAATATTGCCAGGGCAATTGGTTTAAAAACTTCTAAGTCATTCACATATTCCAAAACAAAAACGAGCATGGCTGGCGCCAATAATTTTAAAAGGTGTTTTTTTATCCAATCTAAGTAATAAAAAACAAGGATTCCGGCGGCAAAATAGCTCAAGTATCCCGGTAACTGGTGCAATAGTGTATTTAATAAAGGAGACTTATTGGGATATGCTTGCATCCCAAATAATAAGCCGTAATGGTATAAAACACCCACCATATAAATAACAATTAGATAGCCTAATTTGAAGGATATTCGGTTCAAGCCAAACATGATAATTGGCAACAATACATAAAAACTTACTTCTACTTTGATTGTCCATAGTGCGCCATTTATAGCGCAGTAGGCATTGTTTAGCAATACGCCGGGCAAACAAGGTTGTATAAAGTTTACAAAAAGCAAATTTGAAGCTAGATAAGAATAAACCTGCTTACTGGTAAAATATTCTTGAAAGCTAAGTGAACTAAAAAAAGAAAACACCCCCACACACAAAATAATAATACCCATGTAGGCAGGCAATAACCTACTGGCTCTTTTGGCAAAATAGGATTTTAAAGAGGAAGACCGCTGGTAAGATGCGGCAATTAAACATCCACTGATGATAAAAAAGCTGGTAACAGATAATTGGGAATCAAAGAATGGCTTTAGAAATTGGAGTTCTGGTGCCAAAGATAAATCTACAATATGCGATAAAACAACTATAAGCGCAAAGGCAAATCGAAGAAAATCGAAGTTGTTTTTACCCATATAGCTGCACTAATCTATGGTGGCAATTACCTTTAACTCAATTGCAATAGGTGTTGGCAAGCAGTTTATTTCTAAGGTAGTTCTGCAGGGTGGGTCTACGGCAAAGTACTCTGCCCAAAGCCTATTGTAGGTAGGAAAATCATCTTTCATATTGGTTAAAAACACTGTTACATCTACCATATTTTCCCATTTGCTGCCTGCATCTTCTAAGATATTTTTGATGTTATTAAACACAGAACGTACTTGCTTTTCAATATCGTAGCTTGCAATATTACCTGCTTCATCTAGCGTAACGCCAGGTATTACTTTGGTTCCTTTTTCGCGCGGACCAACACCTGAGAGAAATAATAAATTACCAACACGTTTGGCGTGCGGGTAATGGCCAACTGGTTCTGGGGCTTTATTTGAATGAATACTCATAATCAATGTAAATTATCGGGTCTAAAATAACTAAAAAAACGGTACTGAAATAATTTAATAAGAGGCTTTAACATGAGGGTATACCATTTAGGTTCAAGCTTATTAATATACCAAGCTTTTCTATCTTCCATATTGGCCTTTACGCGGTTTAGCAGAGAGCGATTACTGGCACCACCTGTTCTCATTTTTACAAAAAACTTTGGTATGTATTGCAGCTTAATCTTATTCTTAAAAATTAAACGCAACATCAATTCATAATCTGCGGCACTTTTAAGTAAAGTATTAAAGGCACCATATTTTTGATATACACTGCGTTTGGCAAAAAAAGCGGGGTGTGGAGGCATCCAACCTTTATAAAAATCGTTTAATTGATAATCGCCCGAATCCCACAGGCGGATTATTTTATTGGTATTGCTGCTTTTAACATAGTACAAATTGGAATAAACCGCATCGCATTGGGTGTTTTCAAAAGCTTCCATTACCTGCGATAAAACAAAAGGATGTGCATAAAAATCGTCGCTATGCAGCAGCGCAATTACATCTCCTGTGGCAATGTTTATCCCTTTGTTTAAAGCAAAATAAACGCCCTCATCTGGCTCAGAAATAAACTTATCTATGCGCGAACCGTATGATTTAACAATCTCCACCGTTCCATCTTTTGACCCCCCATCTACTACGATGTATTCTATATTAACATGTTGTTGAGAGAGTACAGATTCTATGGCATCTTTCACAAATGCTTGGTTAGAAAAAACGGCGGTAATTACAGATACTTTCATGCCAACATCCTTTTATTAATGGTGGTTCTTACGGTATCAAAAAACCAACCGTATTTATTAAAATACCTAAAAGCAGATACAACATGGTACTTTAGCAATTTTAAACTTTTGTAAGAGCCCTTTTCATATTGATGAATGATAGAAACTTCAGGAAAATAAATGGTTTGAAACTGCATATTAATGCGCCTACTCAAATCTGTATCTTCTAGGTACATAAAAAATTGCTCATCAAATAAGCCCACAATTTTAAGCACCTCCACTCTCAGCAACATAAAGCATCCAGATAGATTGGGCACTTCCATTTGTGCTTCGTAATTCTTATGTTTTAATTCGTATTGGTTCAGCCTATTTTGTAATTTATTTTTTAAAAAAACCGGTATGAACCTACGCATAATTAAATCGAAAGGCGTGGGAAAAAGCTTGCATAAATATTGTATTTCTCCATTACCATAAAGCACTTTTGGCATTAGCAAACCGATGTTGGGATGTTGCTCTAGAAAGGCTAACATTTTTTGTAAAGAAGCGATATCAAATAAAATATCTGGATTAACCACCAAGTGATAATTTGCCCATTGAATGGTTTTAAGCATAGAAAGATTATGCGCTCTGCCATACCCCAAATTCTTGCCGGTAAACCAAAAATGTATATTTGGATGCTGGGGTAATTCTTTTTCTAAATTTGCTTCGGGAGAATTATCTATAAGGTATAAACGCGTTTCGCAGGTCATACCCAATACAGCTTGTATCAAAGGTTCTAGCATTTGATACGAATGTTTGTAAATTACAATGGAAACGCCTAAACGAAAATCTCTACTCACCCCACAAATTAAACAAATTCTTTTAGGTTAACCAAGTTACGGCAAAAGCTTATGTAATGCCTTCATTGGCAATAAGCTGCAACTGTTGATAGGCCAATAAATACTTATTTGCCATTTGTAATTGTGTATAGCTTGCAGTATAACGGCTATATGCAGCCTGAATAAAAGTTTCTTTACCTTGTTGCGACCTAAGTATAGCTTGGTATAAACTTTCGATGTTGTTTAATTCAAAAAAACACAGCTCATTTTCTGGAAACATTTCTTTAAAACTCCCAATATGAGAGGCCACAACGGGCACTTTTGCCGCCACAGCTTCTACCAATGCCAACCCAAATCCTTCTGAATGGGAAGGCATTACAAACACATCAAAATAAGGGAGATAATCGCGCGGATTTTCTTTAAAACCCATAAACTTTACCCTATTATTTACTCCCAATTGAAGGGCTAAAGATTCTAAATTATTTCGTTCTTCGCCCTCTCCTACTAAGATTAGAAACAATTTTTCATCGAGCAATAAAGTACGAATTAATTGCTCTAAGCCTTTTCTTTTGATTAATAAAGCAATGTTACCTACAAGGGTATAGCGTTTTTTTAACAACAATAATGCTTCATGTTCTTCAACTTGTTTTGACTCCCATGCTTCTAAGCCATTATATATTTCAAATACGGAATCTTTAGGCAAAAGCTTATGGTAATGTGCAGCCATATGTTGGTTTATACAGGCAATCATGCTCATTCTTTTTAAAGCTATTTTCCAAATGGGGGTAAATAATTTGGCAATTAAAGTGCCATACGAATACGTTAAAGATTCTTCTATGTATTGGTGCAAAGTAGAAATAACCGGAACCTTTTTGGGTAAGCGATGAACCCAAACATATAAATCGGGGCGCAACATGTGGCTATGCACCAAATCAAACTTAGAAACATCTATGGAGGTAGTAAATTTTATTTGCTGACAAGAAACAGGCATGCTTACTTCTACAATTGGGTCGAAATAAAATACAAAAAAATCTACTTGATGCAAAAGGCTTGAAATGATTTTATGAGCTACTAAAACGGGTCCGCACCTCGCAAGCGAAGGAAGAATAACTGCAACTTGTAGGTTTTGCCTTCTTTGATTACTTTTCAACGTATCGTTTATTTAAGAAAAATCCAATCTTTCAAAACTAAACTTTCTAAGCCTTTTTTAACAAAAATTTTCGACAATTAATATATAGAGTGATAATTACGAATTAAGAATTACGAATTACGAATCATTGCTGTCCGGAATAAGCAAGAGATTCTTCGCTATCGCTAAGAATGACTTTGTACTCGGTTGTTTTCAGCGGTATGGGACATGGAGGCAGCGAAGCTACATCCATGTCCCATGCTTGTTAGAACTAAAATACTGTCCTGAGCGTAACAACGTGGAGTGAAGAATCTTAAACTTTTTCCCGGACAGTATTGATTCTTAACTCGTAATTCTTAATTCGTAATTCATACCTCTACTACTCTTTCACAATTTTTTGTGTGAAACGAGCTTGCTTATTGGTTTGCAGGTGCAAGAAATATATGCCAGCTGGGAGTTCGTTTATAGATAATTCGGTGCTGCTTGGGTTAAAGGTTTTGAGCTTTTTGCCCAACATATCTGTGATATATATTTCTGTAACCTGCTCGGTGGTTTGGGGGTTTATGGGATACAAAATGCCACTTGTAGGGTTGGGGTAAAAACCAAAATTAGCTTGGACTTGATTAATTTTTTGAATATTGGTTTTTAGTCTGGCCGATGCCATTTGAATTTCATCTAATAGCAAAGTATCTCCATTGGTGGGTATTGGGTTGTTAGATATAATTTCCATACGCAGGGTATCTGGCTGTGTGTCCACATTAAAGGGCAACATAAATGGGGTATATTCAGAACCATTGCTAGCAATGGTAATAAACGAATCGAAAATCATTTGTTGGTTTTTAAGCAGCATTAACCGCACCTTAGCCGATTGTGCATTGCCTTTAAATTTGTAATAACCCAAAAGAGTATCTGCATTTAAGGAGTAGGCAGCGCCACCTGTAGCATTGCCCAATTTATCTGCTTGGTAATTGCGTTCTGTATAAGGTTCTAGCTCTCCATTTTCTAATTGCAAGCCACTTAAAGCCAATGCCCCTTTACCCAAATAGGCATCTCTATGTCCGGCATGGTAGCCCTTATGGCTGACCCAAGAAATGGGGTTGAGGTAAAACATTTGAGTGCTAGGATTAAAATATTTTGGAATGTCGATAAAAAGTGATTTTAACTTAAGTTCACTTGTTTGAGAAATGTTTGCTGGGTAATTTGGATTAGAAGTTCCAATATAAAATGCATAATTGGTTGGGGTGCTATCTATTGGAATGATGCCGTTCCAAATGGTTTTTAATTCAAATAGTTGATTGGTAGATTTGGGGAGAGAAAAACTTAAATCTCTTAAAGTTATGTGGTGGTATTTTAAAATTACCCTAACAAAAGCTGAATCATTGGTTTCACTCATGTAATTATAATTAATTGAAATTTTATAAAAGGTTTGTCTCATTCCAACGGTTCTGCTTCCATAACTTTCCTCAGAAAAAGGAAATTTTTCTATATTAGATATAAATCCAATTAAGGTATCAGTTTCAGAAATATGGTTTTTGAGCACAAAACCAGTATCATTGATGGAGTTTTTCCCTGGCATTGAAGTTGCATTCCAAGTTCCAAATTTGCTCAAAGCAATTTGGTTGTTGGTGATGAAACCATTTAATCTTTTATAGCTTATAGAATCCAAATTTTCGAAACCACCGTTAGTAATTACTTGTGCTTGGGTGGTATAAATTGAAAAACAATAAAGAAATATAAAAGCCAGTTTTGTAATACTTGTAATTTTCAATTTGCTTTGGTGCTTATCCTGCGTTGAAAAACTGCCTAAATCTGTTCTTAAAAAATGAAGAGTAGTTTGTATAATTGCCATAGTTTAAAATTTTTTATTAGTTCAAAGTTAACGTATTACATTCAAATTCAATAAAATTATTTCTCAATACTTTATACCTTTCTGAGAAAAATTATAAAATGAGGCATTGACAGCTGCACAAAATAAATGCCTGCGGGGAATTCGGTTATAGATTTTCAATGTCTACAAACAAATTAAAGGAATTCTCTTATTTTTACCCATTAATATATCCAATACAAACCCAATTATATGCTTGCAAAAGTAATTCAATTAGTAAAAAACATAAAAAACTTGTCGGGCGACCTACAACAATTGTCGAACAAAATAGATACTCAAAAAATATTGCAGGCTCAAATACTTTCTGCCCTTAATAGCAATAAAGAATCTGCTATTCTCCATCAATTGCAGGTGGCCGAATTCAGCGTTTTTTCTCAATGGGGAGATGATGGAATTATTGATTTTCTAGCACAATATTTAGAATTTGAACACAAAACTTTTTTAGAATTTGGCGTAGAAAATTATGCTGAAGCAAATACCCGTTTTTTATTAATGAACAGAAATTGGACAGGCTTTGTAATTGATGGTTCAGAAAAAAATATTAGCACCATTAAAAATAGCGAGTTGTATTGGAAACATGAACTTACTGCTGCTTGCAATTTTATTACGAAAGAAAATATTAATGAAATAATTAAAGAACATGGTTTTGAACAAAAAATAGACTTATTGCACATAGACATAGACGGCAACGACTACCATATTTGGGAAGCTATTCAATGCATATCACCTACCTTGGTTATTATGGAGTACAATAGTATTTTTGGTTCAGACAAACCCTGGACCATACCCTACAACCCCCAATTTGAGAGAGGCAAAGCACATTATAGTCATTTGTATTGCGGTGCCTCCTTACTTTCTTTGTGCGATTTGGCAAACGAAAAAGGCTACGTTTTTATTGGAACCAATTCGGCTGGAAACAATGCCTATTTTGTAAAAAAAGGGAAAGAAAAAAACCTGCAAACATATACCTGCGAAACAGGATTTGTAGCTTCAAAATTTAGAGAAAGTAGGGATGAAAATGGCCAATTAAATTTCTTGGCAGGGCAGAACCGACTTCAACTATTAAAAGGATTGCCGATATTAAATACCAGGAGCAAGCAAATTGAAGAAATATAATTAACGAAGAATCTTTTACTTTTTCCTAAACAGCAGTAATTATTTATAAAGCTTTATATACCTCACCAATAGTTTAACTAAATACCTTAAAAATCGGTTCAACCTGTATTTATATTGTACATAAGAAATACGGGCTGCCAAGCTGCTTTCTTGCTGCAAAATGAAGCGTAATACCTGCTTATTTTTTTCAACAAAAATTTGGTTCGAACCAAAATCAAAGGCACTTAATTGCTCCCACAAATCTTGTGAGCATTTATATAATTTATTAGAATCTAAACCCGCATTTTCACCGTGAATATGTCCCAAATAATGCTTAACTGCATAATATTTGGTTCTTAAATTTGGGTTCAATAAAAACAATTGAATCCATAAAAAACGATCATCACAACCTTTATAGGAATGGGGTTTTGGATAGGATAATTTCTCTGTGAGCTCACGCCTAAAAAAAACCTGTCCGGGAGAGCGTATAAAATCATCTACAATTAAATTTTTAAGCGTTAAAGAGGGTTCAAAAAAATAAATTGGAAACTTCAATTTAGGACTAGCATGAATTAAAAAACCATTCATTAAAGCAAAGTCTATTTGTCTTTTATGAGCATCAACCAAAACATCAAACACCTTTGTTTGCAGGGCATCATCTTGATCTAGCAACATAATCCAATCTGCCTTAGCTTGCTTTAAAGCAGTTTCACGCGCTATGGCTACACCTAAATTTTTTGTGTGTTGAATAAGCTGAAGCGATAAGTTTAATTGATTTTCATTTAAAAACTCAAACGACTGAATAGCTATTTCTGGCGAATCATTTACAATAATCACTTCTAATGAAAACACAGAAACATAAGGCAAATAACATTCTTGCAAATTGGCAATAAGTCGCTCCAAATAAGCACGCTGCTCATAAAAGGGAATGATAATATTACAAGAAAATTCGGCCATTATTTTAAGTAGTATTTTTTTCTGAGCACATAAGTTGCCATGATTTTTCTGAACCAAGCATAAACAAAAACGGAGTAAGGATAATTTGATTGAATCAGCTGTAATTTATCCGAAATAAATTGCGTGTCTAATTGCACGCCACTGCTTCCCTGCTCATTGTATTCACAAATTAGTTCCTTTAAGTATTCAAATTTAAACCCTTTATCAGCCATTAATTGCAGGTTGAGGTAATAATCTGCCAAGAGTGGATATTGCAATGAATAAGCATACTTTTTAAAAACAGAAGCCGGATAAAAAATGCTTTGGTGGCAAATATTTTTAACCACCAATTTCCATGGAGTAAAATTACCTCCATACCTTATGCCTGCATTTTTATATCGCACATCTCCATAATAAATAGTGTTTACACCCTTCATTTTGGTGGTTAGTAAATGTAGCTTTGGTAACAAAATATCATCTGCACCTAAAAAATATAAATAATCGCCTTTGGCTTGTTTAATTCCCTTGTTCATGGCATCATAAATACCTGCATCAGGCTCTGAAATAAAATAAGAAATTTTATTTTTATTGGCCGCTATTATTTCCAATGTGGCGTCTGTAGAGGCACCATCTATAACAATCAATTCTTTATTTAAATCTGTTTGAGCCCAAACACTATCTATGCAAGCTTGCAAAGTTTCTGCCGCCTGATAGGTAACCACTATGATAGAAATGAATGGGTTTAAACTCATGAAGAAACTCCTTTTTGCGCAGCTAAAATTAATTGGTACAAATCAATACCAAGCAACTTTTCACGCTTTAATTGGTCTGAACCTATTTGCGCTGCCTCAACACTCAGTTGAAACTGAATTTCTTCCATTTTTTGAGCTAAATCAGCAGGATTACCCTGTTTAAAAAACAAGATAGAGCCGCAATCTATTTCTTTATTAATTTCGATATCAGAGAGCACTACTTTTACACCCATTCCAATTGCTTCATATACAGAACCACCACCCGGACCACCTTCAAACAAGGTAGGCTGAACCAAAGCAATGGCATTTTTCATCATGGCCTTTTGCTCGGCTTTGCTTACATAACCAGTTAAAACCACTTTATCCTCTATCTTTAACTCGGCCAGTAAATCTTTTAAAAACTGAGTATAATGAATGTCTCTATAATCAGAAAACAAGCCTGTACAAACCAATTTAACAGTACTATTGGGATGTTTATTTAAAAATCGGGCATAAGCCTTAAAAACAGAAGCATGGTCTTTATGTTTCCAGAACTGATTGCAAACTAAAAAGTATTGACTAGGTTCAAGCAAAAAACTATTTGTTAAAGCTAATGGATAGGCGTTAAAATCGTAGAACGGACAAAAAGTAAGGCTACCCACTTGCGACTTATGAGTAGGATAAAATTGAGAAATATGCTTTCTAACCTCAATAGAATTTACCATAACTGCCGGAGCATCTTGCAAGGTAGTACCAAATAATTTTCTACGGTGTTCAATCTCTTTGGCTGTAAACAACTCGGGCATTAGCTCATGCTGAAAATCGAAGATATAACCCACCCATGGAATTGGAAATTGTGAACCTAAACTTTCAAAACAAGGCAATAAAACTTCTATTTCTTCTTTTAAACACAAGCTTTCTAATGGCTCTTTTTTGGGATTATACAAAATCCATTTATAGCTTCCGGTATCGGCAAGGGCATTCTGTAAAACTTTCGGATCAAACCATTTCATTTGTGCATGTTTTCTGCCCAAAATCTTTTTTAGAATAGATTTGGCTTGAACCCAAGACAATTGAAGCATATTGGGCTTTTCGATTGGCACAAAAAACACAATTTCAACAGGCATTTCATTTGGCAAGTTCTTTAAACCGCGCAATACCAAGCTTAAAAAATCAATGCCCCCACCCCAATTTTGAAAAAATGCTGTATTTATTCCAACTTTCATAGCCCTCCTATTTAATTTTTCTTGCAGGTACGCCTACATAGGTGCCAGGCTCGGTAATGTTTTTAGTAACTACAGTTCCAGCTCCAATAATGGTTCCGTCTGGTATGTGAATTCTTTCTACCACAGTTGCATTGGTACCAATAAAAACATCGTTTCCAAGAATAACATTCCCAGAAATATTGCAACCTGGAGAAATTGTACAAAAATCGCCAATTCGCGTATCATGTCCGATGGTAGACCCCAAATTAATATGCGTAAATTTCCCAACATGAATATCTGTTGTTAGGTGAATTCTTGGGCAAATAATTGAGCCTTCCTCAACACTTACTTTACCCGGCCTTTTGTCAAAATCAAGTTTTGGATCAATAAAAACAGGAAAGTGAATATTTGATAATCGCCTCAATTGTTCAACAATTTTTTTGCGTATAACAGGACTTCCAACAGCAACGTAAACTGTTATTTCA
>JAUYMZ010000102.1 GCA_030699355.1 Bacteroidota bacterium
TAGCTCAAAGTTTTCGCGCGATCTAAATTCGGTTTGAGATTTTACCTCCAGCATTCTATGAATAAACTTGTACTTTCCATCTGTGCTTAATTTGGTGTAATATGGCATTTCAGCATTTAGCAAAGCATCTAAATCATCGAACTGACTAGGTTTGGTATGATTGGAATGATACAAGTTAAAAAGCCTTTTGTGGTGCAAAATATGATACCGTGCAAAACCCCAAACCCAAAAGGATACGTAAAAAATTAGTTCGGCTATAATAGAATTATCATCCACAAAAAGAGCTTGATTAAAGCTACACAAATAAAGGAAGTTTTTTTGTTTAATTGTTTATGCGTTTAATCGTTTATGCGTTTAATCGTTTATGCGTTTATGCGTTTATGCGTTTATGCGTTTGTGGGTTTGTGGGAAACCGAATGTTGAGTTTCGAAAAGAAATACCAACGACTAAAGACAAACGACTAAAGACCAAAAACCAATTATCACCACTCCTTATCCCGCTAGGGATTGCATTTCGGTAGAAAACAAATTTACACCAGCTAGTATTTCATATCCCGTTAGGGATTATATTTTGCGGTAAGTAGGAGTTTGTAATAAACAATAATGGTGCACCAAATGCACTATAATCTGTTGTAGAAATAATCTCTTCCAAGTAATAAGATATGCAATCTGCTTGGCAGGTAATATGGTGCAAAGTTTTTGGGTTCATTTTCTTTGTGGAGGTTAAAACCCAACAAAATTTGTATTTTATAAGTAAGCCTTCGGTCATGCCCGTATAAAAAAGACTAATTTTTTTCTTTATGCAATTTTTTCCAGTTAGCAGGCAGCAGTTGGTCGATTCTGTTAATGGGGTGTTCATTAATTCTGTTTAGTACATCAGTTAGCCAGTCTTGTGGGTTAACCTCAGCGATTGCACACATAGCAAACAAAGAGTACATCATTGCGGCCCTTTGGGCAGCATCATGCGAACCACAGAACATATAGTTTTTCCTGCCCAATGCTACTGGACGTATTTTATTTTCTACCCAATTATTGTCAATTTCCAGCATTCCGTTTTTAGTGAACTCATTCAGCCTGTCCCAAATATTGAGCGTATACTTTATGGCTTTTCCTAAAAGACTCTTGGGTCTTGCCCCTGGTTCTTGAAGTTGATTGATCATAAACTCATGAAGCTTATTCATAATAGGTATTGATTGCTCAAGCCTTAAAGCTAATCGGCCTGTATGGTCAAGCTCTGTTTCACGAGCGATTCTTTCAACTGCATAAAGTTCTCCAAAAAGTTCCATTGCTTCTTTGGCTCCCTTTTCGTTTTGGTCATGTGCATCTTTAAATTTTCTTCTAGCATGCACCATACAACCAACTAAGGTAATGTTTGAGCGCTTACCAAAATGAGTATAGGCTCCATAACCATCCGATTGAAGGTATCCATTGAAGTCCTTTAAAAATAAATCAGGAGGAGCGATAGCGCGCGTTTTGTCATATTCAAAGCAGATGCTTTTGTCTACAGGAGATAAATATACCCAATAGTAACCCTTATGGGTACTACCAGGCTTGTCTTCACTTAAGACAGGCATGGGCGTTTCGTCTACCATTAAGTAGTTGCTCTGTTGAATATTTTTCTTTGCAAGTTCATATAAAGGCTCTAAGAGCTTGATGTGTTTGTGCACCCACCCATTTACTGTTGATTCTGATAAATCAATTCCTTCTCTTAAAAATTGTTTGAGTTGCCTGTATATGGGTAAATGATCAATATATTTACCTACCAAAATCATGGCCATCATAGCAGCACTTACATTACTCTTTGCCACTGGTTGCGATGGAAGGTCTGCATTTACTATTTGAGCATCCCCTTCTGCGCTGGTCACTTTGTAAATTGGACGAATAATGCGCTTAACAAATATCTTTCCTGGCGTGTAATCAAGATACTCTGTTACCTCATCTCTAATTTTAATAGCCTGAGTCAAATCTACTCCATCTGGCTCGAGAACTGTATCAACACGCGGAATATGCGCAGGTATCGACCTTCTAACAGGTATACTGCTTCCTTCTTCAGGCTTCTTTCTTTCTTTTACAACAGGCTTTATGACTTCTTTTGGCAGGGACGCTTCAACAACATCTTCTCCAAAAAACAATGTTTGTTGATTAGCTGATGGCAAAGCAAAGCGTTCGCTTTTTTTACCCCAAAAGAGACTCTTAAGATTAGCAAGTTCTTGCTTGAGGTATCGTATTTCCTCTTGAAGTTCTGCTATAATCTTTGCCTCTTTTTGCATGAAACAAAAGTAGGTAAAAACACCCTAAATACCTAGCATTTACAAGCTTTTTTGTAAATTATTTTGCCCCTCTGAGAGTGGTGAAAAACGAGCTTTTTGCCTATACTTTTCAACCACAATCCCCTCTATCATTAACACCAATTCCGGCCAGCTAATCCTTCCTGATACACCGTATTGAATACGCTTGGGCACACTTAGAGAGCCTTGCTCTAGTCGCTTATAGTAAAGTACAAAGCCACCATATTCCCAACGCAGTAATTTTATTTTGTCTTTTTGCTTGTTGATGAACAAATAAACATCTCCTGATAATGGATTATGGTTCATTGTGCTTTGTATTATGCCACTTAAACCTTCGAATGATTTTCGCATATCGGTTGCTTGATGGTATAAATAATAATTATTGGTGGAATTTAGAGAGAACATGCACTACCAGCAATTAATCAGTTTATTTAAATCATTAATAGTGGTGCTAACATTTGCTACTATTTTTACACCATTAGGAAAAACAATCTCAATAACTGTGCTTTTAACAACTGCTTGTTTTGTCTCTATTTGAATAAAGCCATTTTGGGCCATCTGATGCTCATTGTATTTCTTGGCCCAATAATAAAACCTAGGCCGATTTATATTATTCTTTGTGCAAAAATCTTTACGTGTTAAACCGCTTGCATTACAAGCCTCTATCATTCCAAACATTTGTTCCTGCATTTCTTGCTTATTCATATTGTATTTTTTATGCAGCAAGTTTAATCCACTAATTTAGCTCTTACAATACGGTCGTGGCCGAAGGCTTACTTTTATAATGCTAATAACTTTGATTCTTTATATAAAGTTTCAGGTGCAATATCCAATTCATTCGACCATTGCACAGTGCCCATAAATACACTAGCAGTATTAAAAATCGAAAGATCCTTTAGTTCTTTAAAGTCTCCTATTTCTAAATACGGCTTTACATCAAACATTCTGTGTGTTCCATCATTGAAAATAAGATCCAAGCAATAGTTTTCGACAACCGTTATCCTGATAATTTTTGGACTCATATGGTATTTTATTTTAGTGGTTCAATTTTGAAAATTTTATTAGCTGGTTTCTGTTTGAACGAAACAGCTATTGCTGAGGTATTTCGTCAGCTTATTTGGCTTTACCTCAAAATCTGTGTGACTCAATTTCCTATCGCTAATTACTGCTAATACATTGCCGTTGCAAATGCTGAGTGAAATCGAAGCATCAGTGCTGAGCCAAGTCTAAGCATGGTTTCTTAGTTCTTAGCGTTTATGAAAAGATGGTTTTAACATTGGCTTAGATTACTAATTGTTTGCAAATTATAATTTTCTTTGTTCATAACTACCATATTAATTTAGTGGAAACCCTTGGTTTATTGGATCAGGAATAAAAATATTTGGGTTAGTAAAAATGCGATAAAAAAATGTTGGGTCTGGCGTTAAATCTTTTTTAAAATAACTACATCTTATTATTGTACGTTTCATTGAAGTTTTTACACTTTCTAACATCTCTTCCGAATATGGAATACCATCATTTCCATACACAATTGGACTACATACAAAACTCCACTTACCATTTTCATTAACAATAACACGCATTGGCGTTGATTCAATAATAGTTCGTTTTGGTATTTTCCCCTTTTTATATTCGCTGCTAAATAACGCCCAATCAATTACAAATAAAACCACCAAACTATCATAATTTTCATTGTGTAAAATATTTTCAATTGAATAGTTTCTATACACATACGAACCTTTTAATCTGCGCTCCAGAAAACAATTAGAAGTATCCAGTATTACTTTAATACATTGTGCCTTTAGTTCTTCAAATTTCAATTTATCTTCTTTGGTTTTATAAACTGAATCTATACTCAAATAGGGTTCATATTTCTCAAATTCGTACTCATATTCATATTTAGAAGATGTGTTTTGATACATATAATTGCTACATGAAAAGAATGAAAGTGTTACTATAAATATGACTTTATTAATTTTTATGATATTCATGTAAAAAGAATTAGTGCTTGAATGATTTAATTACATATTCCTAACATTTCTAATGGGTGGACTAGAGGGTTCATAGCTGGTGGTACTTATGTTTTCTGGGTCTTCAAAGTTAACATTGCTTACATCGGCAAAACCAATCTTACAAAGACCGATTCTGTAGCGAATATAAAATAAATTCGTAGTGCTTGGTTCATTTTTTTTAAACTAGAAAAAAAACAATTTATAAGAGACTTACTTTTCAAAATTCTTTGTGTTTGTAAATAAAATTAAGATGGATACTAGTTTAGACATCATACAAAATGAGTAAAAGAGGAATAAAGTGAAGTTTTTTGCTTTTATAATCCCAGAATTTGCACGTGCTTATAAGATGGATAAACAAAAATCATATCTATTTTATAATTAATAGGCAGATGGCTTAGCGGCAGCGATGCTGCCTCTAAGCCATCTGCC